>CAZEWE010000020.1:0-24262 GCA_964515765.1 uncultured Methanospirillum sp.
AACCTTTTTGGTCGGGGATCACCAATGGATGAGACAGACCGGGGCTGGTATTACCCCCAGTCTTCTTTTTACTTCTTCGTTCGATGTTCTTGTGTATGAATCCGGATTATTACACAGGAAATACTATGGGTGTAGCATTTTGATGGAATAAGGGGCATATTTTTTGTAATAAAGATTAAATTATTTTCGATTTATTAATTATCTTAAATATTACTCAATTTCGCAGAATAATTTTGATGCTGGTATGGTTTCAGAATCAGAGCTGTTCAAACATACATCCAGGGAGAAATATAATTAAATTCGGCCATCATTTAAAAGTCTATTCTATATTCCAGACCAGATGTCCGAGCTAATCTGATCTCAGGAAGATCCGGCAGACAATCGTCTGACAAAAAATTTCATTGATATAGTCAGTGTTAATCTCTACCATGTGGGCCACAAATGCTTCGAATATATAAATAACATACATAATTACGTTGAGAGATGAGATGTCAACGCAGCCACTCATCCCCGTAATACTCTGGTTTATACCATACTGAGTCATGAAGTTTACCGGGTAACCCGCCACTTCCCGTTCGGCACGGTTATCTCAAACCTGGCTCCTTTTCCGGGCTCGCCGGTTTCGGTGATGGTAATACCGGTGATTGCCAGGATCTCCCTGGAGAGGAAGAGACCAAGACCGGTATGCTTCCCAAAACCCCTGGTGAAGAGCTTCTTTTTATCCTCTACGCTGATACCTTCACCATCATCCTCAAAGATGAGGAGGAGATGCTCCTTTTGAGGAGATGCCATGAGGCGGATCGTCGTCATCTTTTCGCCGCCATAATGAAGTGCGTTATCGGTGAGGTTGTAAAACACCTTTTTTAGCAGAGGATCAGCAAAAATTTCTAGATTCTGACACTTGATTACGAGCTGGATATCCTGCATCGGCAGTACTGTCGTAACCTCCCTGACCAGCTTTGAAATATCCTGCCAGACAGGTGATCTCACCCCCAGATCCTCGTAATCCTTGGTGAAACTGATCTGTCTTCTGATATTTTCAGCAATCAGTGCTTCCCGCTCGAAATACCCGGCAAGGATCTCTGGTTCAGCAAGGGCTTCAGTACTGAACTGGATGTAGCCGGTGAGTGCCTGGAGCTGATTATTGATATCATGCCGGGTGATTGAGGAGAGGAGGTTGAGTTTATGATTTGCCATCCGTAAGCCTTCCTCTGCCCGGTGTAGATCGGTGAGATCGTGAAGGACTCCTTCTACCCCTATCGGGACATGGTTTGCATCATAAAAGTAGTGACTGTTTGCAATCACGTGAAGGATAGTCCCGTTTCGGGATTTTAAGGTAAGCGGGTACCCGGAAACTGATCCGTTCCGGTTGAGTGCTTCCAAAAACAATTTCCTATCGTCTGGGTGTTCGTACACGTCCGTAACTGGCAGCCCAATCATCTGGTCCATTGAGTCATACCCCAGCATCCGGACACCAGCAGGGTTGACCATGATAAAGGCACCATCCATATCAGCCTGATAAACGAAGTCCTGAATGTTCTCAATCATGGCACGGAATTTCTCTTCGCTTTCCCGAAGTGCATCTTCTATTTTCGCACCCTGGATAACCTGCGATGTAGTTGTGGCAAGGTCCTCGACATATCGCTTCACATCCTGGGAGATCTGCTGTCTGCTGAAGAAAGCAAGGACACCAATTGCTTTTGCTTCTGAGGAGAGGAGACGGAACCCGACAAACGAAACAAGGCCAAGCGAAGCAGCCCAGGCATGATCGTGGACTCTTGAATCATGTACAACATCGTTTGTTATGAAGGAAGGCTCTTCTCCTGTTACTATTCTGCCAATCTTGTATACACCAGGCGGCACACGACGGTGGCTGCCATCGGTATTAGTATACCTGCCTGAACTGACCATGAGGTGGAGGCATGCAGTATGATCCAGGCAGAGGTCCGGACCTCCGGTTGCCCTGGCATGGATACAGCCCTGTTCGCAGAGATCACCAGTGCCGATCATCCAAATCCGGGCGAAGTCTGCGTTAAAAAGACTGACACAGGCATCAGTTATCATTTTCAGTTTATCTTCAAGCGGGGCGGAGATCAGGAGGTCCTGTTTGAGTTTGCTGAGACCTGCGTTATAGTACTCATCCAGATAGTGCCGGGTGATGTCACGGGCCGCTGCGAAGATCCGGGTGCCTGCCGGAGCAGACCGCCATTCTATCCAGCGCCAGCTGCCATCACGGTGGCGGTACCGGTTGATAAATCCGGTCACTTCATTCTGACTTGCAAGTTCCTGGACCGCACCAAGGGTGGCCTGGAGATCATCGGGATGAACGTAATCAAGGAACTTTTTTCCTTCGAGTTCAGAAACCGGCCATCCAAGGATCTTCTCCCACTCCGGGTTGAGGCGACGGAAATAGCCGTCTGTGTCTGCAATACAGAAGAGATCAAGGCTTGTAGTAAAGAACTGGTCCACCTCTTCGGTCCGCTCTGCAATTGCCTTTTGCACTTCCTTCTGCCAGGAAATATCACGAAAGATACCGACAAGAAACCTGCTTTCCCCAAACTCGAGGGGGGTTGCATTGATAGAGACCGGTACCCGTTTTCCATCCCGGGTGATCACATCAGTCTCAACGCTCCCAATCTTCTCTTTCAGGAAATCCCGGAACATGTCAATGGTCTCTGCCCGGAGGTCATCAGGATGGAGCTCATCTGCAGTCATCGAAAGGATTTCGTCACGGGTATAGCCAGTCAGGATCTCAGCCTTCTGGTTGCAGTCCGTGAGACGTCGGGTTGCGATATCGGCAATAAAGATTGCATCGCTTACCTGCTCAAAGAGCCTGCGGTACTTCTCCTCGCTCTCACGGAGTGCTTCTTCTGATCGGTGACGTTCCAGCATCCGGCCGATCCGTTCGGCAACGGCATTGATCAGACTGAACTCTTCAGGCAGAAACGGGTCTGTTCCATAGACCCCCTCGTCTCCCAGGAAAAACGCCTCAATGCTGCCGACAGTTTTTCCATGCTCCGTCAGGACAGACTCCTGCTTTTTGGTGCTGGTCTGAAATCCTTCTGACAAATATTCCCTGTTTCTCACAATAATTCTGACCTGGGTCAGTTCAGGATACTGCCACCCATGGGGTAGTACATTGACCAGGGTGTGAAAAAGAGCGTCAAGTGTGGGGGTACTTTCAACAAGGCGGGCAACTTCATACAGACAGTTCAGTTCCTTTACCCGTTCCTGAAGTGAATCTGTTTTTTCCTTCAGTTCATCTTCAATTACCCGGCGTTCTTCAATTTCATCCTCAAGATCTGCACTCGCAAACTCCCATCGAATGAGAATATAGCCGGTGGACGCAAGGGCCATGAAGAGTACCTGAATGGAAAGGAAGAGAATCTGAAAGAACGTGGGCTGAAGGAGATTGTAGTCCTTCGCAATAAGAAGATACGCTCCCCGGGCCATGACTGCTGTGATATATAAAAGAAGGATACCGCCAATGAACTGCTTCAGGGGGGATGGACGCTGTCCGGAAAAGACCAGAAAGATACCAGGGAAGAGAAAGAAGAATGATATGACGAATGAAACAACTCCCACCTTCTGGTCCTGTCCGGACAGGGGAAGCCAGATGATTATAAGAGAAAGTGCAAGAACAGCAGCAAAAAATTTCAGCCATTTTTTGTTAACGGGCCTGACAAGTGAGAAGAGGGCGATACTTTCCAGACAGAATCCGCAGAATATCAGCGTGTTGCCAAGTGAAAATGAAAGGATATCTGATATAACACCCCTGAAAAAGAGAAGGAGCCACCCGGCGGCCTGAAGGGCCATACTGATCATGAAGACCGTATCGTAGATCTGAGCCCGTTTCAGGGTGGCGAAAAAGAGGAGAAGGGCAGCAATGGCATGACCCAGAACAAGAATGAGGATCAGGGTCCGTATATCAAGCGTCTCAATCACTGCTGGTTATCTCCTCTATTATTCTGATGTGAACCGCTGCATACCCTATTCAAATATGGAAGAGAGCAGTCAGAAATTATTTCCTGGTTATCGGGCCGGGTAATAAAAGGTATATCGAGCAAAAAAGTTATAAAAGAATCGGCGGGGAAAAAAAGTACCAAACATCATCACTTCTCACGCTGTTCCATCACCATCCGGAGCCGTGAAGAGATCCCGGACCATCTTCACTGCACACAGGTCACCACACATCGAGCATGTCTCCTTTTCCGGGTCACGATCATGGATACTCCGTGCCACTTCTGGGAACAGTGAAAGACTGAACTGTTTCTCCCAGTCCAGTTCCTGACGTGCCTTTCCCATCATAATCTCACGGTCCCGTGCATCTTCTCTGCCGGCAAGCAGATCACCTACATGGGCGGCGAGAACTGAGGCCCGGGTCCCTTCAATAATATCATGAACCCGGGGAAGGGCGAGGTGCTCACTTGGTGATACCATACACAGGAAATTAGCGCCATGTTTGCAGGCAATGGCACCACCAATCGCACCGACCACATGATCATACCCAGAAGCAATGTCAGTAACCAGCGGTCCAAGGAGGTAGAGCGGGGCATGATCGGTCAGTTCCTTGATCATCCGGACATTGTATCCTATCTGCTCAAGAGGCATGTGACCCGGACCTTCAATCATCCGGGGGATCCCGAGATGATGAGCCTGTCGTGCAAGCCGGCCAAGGTTCAGGTATTCAACCGTTTTTGCCTCACGTGAAGCATCTTCATGACAGCCTGGACGCATCCCATCCCCCAGGCTGACCACGACCTCGTACTCAGCCAGTATCTCACACAGGTAGTCAAACTCACTCCAGAGAGGATTTTCTTCTTCCTGTGCAGCCATCATGGCGACATGGAATGAACCACCCCGTGACACAACCCCCATCCGGCGCGGATCTTCCCGAAGTGAACGCATCACATCCTGGTTTACGCCACAGTGCAGGGTAAGAAAGTCTACTCCGTCCCTGCAGTGCTCGCGGATAACAGTGAACAGGAGATCTGCATCAACATCACGGACCGAACCAGCCCTTCTGACTGCCTCATAGATCGGCACCGTCCCGACCGGTACCGGAGATGCGAGTATGATTTGGCGGATAGCAGGCAGATCACCCCCTGTCGAGAGATCCATCAGGGAATGGGCACCATTGTGCACCGCTGCCTCTGCCTTCTCCTTTTCAAGGGCAGGATCACAAAGACCCTGGGACGTGCCGACATTGACATTGACCTTGACCCGGCACCCTTCACCGATGGCACAGGGAGGATGAGGTCTCCGTGGATTTTGGGGCACTACCACCCTTCCTGCCTGTATCAGTCTGACGAGCCGGTCCTTTTCTATTGATTCGGCCGCCCTAATTGCATTCAGAACAGATGTATCAGGAAGGGAATATCGGGTATGTACCATATCCTACTTGTTGTATGCAGAGGAATATGATAGTCACATGGCAGTAAAATTCATCCCGGGGAGAGGGATGTATGCAAACGCCTATGTTGCACGGGGAACGGTACTGGTTGACGCCGGTGTGACCCCGATGGCAATAGAGGCGCATCGGAATACAATCACCCATATCATCCTGACCCATTGTCATTTTGATCATATCGCCTACCTTCCGGCACTGCAGAAGATGACCGGGGCAAAGATCTGCATTCATGAGGCTGACGCAGAAGGGCTCAAAAATGACAACCTCAGCCTTGCAATGCATTTCGGGGAACACTCACCCGGGATCATCCCGGATATCATCCTGCATGGGGGGGAAATGATCGAAGGATATGAAATAATTCACACTCCAGGCCATACACCAGGAAGCATCTGCCTGTATGACAGAGCATCAGAAGAACTTATCTCCGGGGATACTGTCTTTTCTGACGGTGCATTTGGACGGTACGACTTTCCCGGAGGAAGCCGGAGCACACTTTCCGACTCAATACAGAAACTGACTCAGCTGAAGGTCGGGGGTTTATACCCAGGTCATGGAATTCCTGCACGGGAGAACGGGGAGCGGTTTATAAAGGCGGCTGCAGCCCTCATACAGTCAGCCTATGGATAAGGGAGTATACATTCTCCTTTTGAAGAATGATGAATGCAGGATTCAGGTAGGAGCAAAGGGAGAGAGAAAATTCTCTGCCGGATGGCATGCATATGTCGGATCTGCCCTGGGATCAGGGGGATTTTCCCGGGTGATGCGACATTTCAGACTCAATATTGATAAGAACAAAAGCCCCCGGTGGCATATCGATTCACTCCTTCTTTCTCCCTGTTTTCAGGTAATCCGGGCCTATTGTATTCACACCGACAAGAGAATTGAATGCCTCCTTGCCCGGTATATGACCGGCACGGTCATTTTAGGATTTGGTTCATCAGACTGCACCTGTGAGGGGCATCTCTATTATTACTCCTCTGATCCTCACAAGGATATATCCCATCTGCTGCATTCTTTTGCTGAAAAAGATACCGGTGTGCTTCAGATTGAAGTACGGACACCCTGACCGGCCCGGTGATCGGCCATGAAGGTATATTATATGTATTTATAAAGCAGATACCAAACTCAATCACCGTTATTCAGAGGTCCACACATGATCAAAGTTGCAATTAATGGATATGGAACCATCGGAAAGCGTGTTGCAGATGCGGTCTTTGCCCAGAAAGATATGGAGATCATCGGGGTTTCAAAGACAAAACCGTCAGCAGAAGCTCTGATTGCCGTCCAGAGAGGCTACCCGATCTACATTGCCGACATGAGCAAGAAGGATGCATTTGCGAAAGCAGGAATCCCGGTTGCAGGTTCGGTTGAAGACATGCTGAAAAAAGCCGATGTTGTTGTAGACGGAACCCCGGGAGGAGTGGGTGAGTCCAACAAGGCCCTCTATGAGAAAGCCGGAGTGAAGGCCATCTGGCAGGGTGGAGAAGATCACGAAGTCGCAGGATTTTCGTTCAACGCCCATGCAAACTACAAGGATGCTGTCGGCAGGCAGTTTGTAAGAGTGGTATCCTGCAACACGACCGGTCTGTGCCGGGTAATCAAGGCGGTGGATGATGCCTTCGGAGTTGTGAAGGTCCGGGCGGTCATGGTCAGAAGAGGAGCTGACCCGCATGTCGTCAAGAAGGGGCCGATTGATGCTGTCGTCCTTGACCCGCCAACCATTCCAAGCCATCACGGACCTGACGTCAACACCGTCCTGCCTCACATCGACATTGTCACCATGGCGATGATCGTGCCGACGACCCAGATGCACATGCACGCAATCACCATAGAACTGAAAAAGGAGGTCAGTCGTGACGATGTACTCGCTGTCATGCGCAGCCACAACCGGATAGGCCTTGTCCAGCCAAAGACTGCAATCAAGAGCACGGCAGAATTAAAAGAGTATGTCATGGATATGGGCCGGCCGCGTTCTGACTTATGGGAAAACGGCATATTTGAGGCATCAGTAAACATGGTCGGAAAGGAACTCTTCTTCTTCCAGGCTATCCACCAGGAGGCTGATGTGGTAATAGAGAACGTGGATGCAATCCGCGCGATGATGGGAGAAGTCAAAGACCCGGAGACTTCCATCAGGATGACCAACGAGGCAATGCAGTTTACTGCCCTCTAATCACTCATCCTATTATCACGATCCAATACAAACCTCCTCAGAATGGATACATACGCCCGTGTAATACGGAACACGGTCGAGGTCGTTACTGACGAGGAACTGCGTTCCCTCCTTGACCGTCCGGTCAGAAAGGTCTACGCAGGATATGAGCCAAGTGGAGAGATCCATCTTGGGCACCTGGTTACTATCAATAAACTGATTGACCTGAGAGATGCAGGTTTTGAAGTCACTGTTCTCCTTGCCGATCTCCACGCTTTCCTGAACCGGAAAGGAACGATGGAAGAGGTTAAAAAACTCGCAGAATATAACCGCCGCTGTTTTGAAGGGCTGGGCCTGACTGACATTAAATATGTGCTCGGGTCCAGTTTCCAGCTCTCCCCGGAATACCAGATTCTGGTTCATGAGCTCTCACAGGCCATCACCCTGAACCGTGCCAAGCGGAGTATGGATGAGGTTGGACGGCAGATGGACAATCCAACCGTCTCACAGATGGTGTACCCCATCATGCAGATGGCCGACATTGCAATGCTTGGTGTGGACGCTGCCCTTGGCGGGATTGATCAGCGGAAGATCCATATGCTGGCACGTGAATATCTGCCATCGAAAAATTATCCATCCCCGGTCTGTATTCATGTCCCCATTCTTCATGGACTTGACGGGAAGAAGATGTCCTCTTCCCAGGGCAATTACATATCCGTGGCAGAGTCTGAGGAAGATATCAGAAAGAAGATGAAAAAGGCATTCTGTCCTCCGGAGATAGAAGATAACCCGGTCCTGCAGGTACTGCAGCATCACATCTTCCCACGACTTGACACCGTAACCATTGAACGGCCGGAGAAGTTCGGAGGAAACCGGGCATTTGGATCATATGAGGAGATGCAGCAGGCATATGCCAAAGGTGAAATTCATCCGGCCGACCTGAAGACGGCGGTTGCAGAGAGCCTTGTTACCATTCTGGCTCCGGTCCGTGAGTATCTTCGTTAAGACCCAGGTGAGTTCTTGAGAGATCGACAGACTGATGAATTTGACAAGAAGGTCGATGAACTCAGAACCAAAATAAAGGGACTTGACCAGCTGAAGGTCAGGGATGATGTATTTGATGAATACACCCTCCTTGGCCTCTATAAACTTCTTTCCAAAGGATGGATCACGGCTATGGGGGGGCCCATATCCACCGGTAAAGAGGCGAATGTCTATCTTGCCGACCGGAACGGGACTCCTGTGGCGGTCAAGATATACCTGACACGGACTGCGAATTTTAAAAAGATGCAGGACTACATCACTGCTGACCGGAGATTTATCAATATCGGGAAAGGCAGGAGGGATGTTATCTTTGCATGGACAAGGAAAGAGTTTTCAAACCTAAAACGTGCAGAGGAGGCCGGGCTTTTGGTGCCACATCCCCTGATTTTTGACCGGAATGTCCTGGTCATGGAGTTTTTGGGAGATGAGCAGGGAGCATTCCCCCAGCTCAGGCTTGCTGAGTATGAAGATTCCCAGGCAGTATATGACGAGATCCTGGAGGACCTCAGGATCCTGTGGAAGAAAGCAAAACTTGTTCACGGGGATCTTTCTGAATACAACATTCTCTATGGGAAAGGACATCCATACCTGATAGATATGGGTCAGGCAGTAACCCTGGATCACCCTCATGCTCCGGGTTTTTTAAAACGGGATCTGGAACAATTGAACCGGTTCTTTAGTGAGCAGTGCACTACCATAGATGTATCAGACACGCTTGAAGAACTGTGCGGATCATCGCCGCAATAACCACATTTTGGAGTAATTATGCAACAGGAAACGAGGATAACCCAGGAAAGAATCGGGGTTCTTATTGGAAAAAGGGGACTGACAAAAAGGGAAATTGAGGAGAAGACAAATACAAGGATTCAGGTAGACAGTGAGGAGGGTCTTGTCAGCATCGAGGGTGAGGATGCAGACGGATTTATCCAGGCAGTCGAGACGGTAAAAGCAATAGCCCGAGGATTCTCTCCTGAACGGGCGGCAATATTACTCGAAGACCCTGACCTGTATCTTGAGATCATCGAACTCTCCGAATACGCCGGGAGCGACTCTAAAATTGAGCGGATCAGGGGTAGGATCATCGGACGTGACGGCCGGTCACGGGCCCAGATTCAGGACATGACGGCGACAGAGATATCCGTGTATGGGAAGACCGTCGGTATCATCGGCACCGTTGAACAGGTGAAGATCGCCAGGGAAGCGGTTGAGATGCTCATCAAAGGTGTGTCCCATGAATCGGTATTCTCATTCCTTGAGAAGAAACGTCGTGAATTAAAACAGGATATGATCAGTTACTACTACTAACAGGACTTTTATGCCCTCTTCTTTCCCTTTCCGCTGGTGAATCCATGGAGATTGCATCACTCCCCCTCCCCGACCCTTTTATCAGAGCCTGTCATGCAAAAGGGATCAGATCACTCTACCCGCCACAGGCGGAGTGTGTGGAGAAGGGATTACTGGAAGGTCAAAATCTGTTAATATCAATCCCGACCGCCAGTGGGAAGACCCTTCTTGCAGAGATGGCGATGTGGTCACGAATCGCCACAGGGGGTAAATGCCTCTATATTGTGCCGCTTCGGGCGCTTGCCTCTGAGAAATATGATGAGTTCACAAAGAAAGGGGTCATCAGGGTCGGTATTGCAACCGGTGATCTTGACCGGACCGATGCATACCTTGGAGAGAACGACATCATTGTTGCAACGAGTGAAAAGACCGACTCGCTGCTTCGAAACCGGACACCCTGGCTCTCACAGATCAGCTGCATCGTGCTGGATGAGGTCCACCTGATCGGATCAGAGAACCGGGGGGCAACCCTTGAGATGGTCATTACCAAACTCCGGTATACAAATCCCGGTATGCAGATCATCGGTCTGTCTGCAACGATCGGAAACCCGGCCCAGCTCGCGGAATGGCTTGAAGCTACGCTGATCACCAGCACCTGGCGACCGGTAGACCTGCGGCAGGGAGTTTATTATGACGGGAAGATACGGTTCTCCGAATCTGAACGGCCAATTCAGGGAAAAACCAAGCATGATGATCTGAACCTCTGTCTTGATACCATAGAAGAAGGAGGACAGTGCCTGGTCTTTGTCTCTTCACGGAGAAATGCCGAGGGTTTTGCTAAAAAAGCCGCGGGAGCACTCAAAACCGGCAGCCCGGACTCAAAGGCTCTCTCAAAAGAACTCCGGAGACTTCGGGACCGGGATGAAGGAAATGTCCTTGCTGATTGTGTTGAGCGGGGGGCGGCATTCCACCATGCCGGACTTATTCGGCAGGAACGGACCATCATTGAGGAGGGGTTTCGAAACGGCTATATTGAGGTCATTGCCGCTACCCCGACCCTGGCAGCCGGTCTGAATCTTCCAGCCCGACGGGTTATCATTCGGGATTATTCCCGATTTACTTCAGGTCTTGGGATGGTTCCTATCCCGGTCGGGGAGTATCACCAGATGGCAGGACGGGCAGGGCGGCCCCATCTTGATCCCTATGGAGAGGCAGTCCTCCTGGCAAAGGATGCCCCAAGTGTTGAACGGCTTTTTGAAACCTTCATCGATGCAGAAGCAGAACGAATAGATTCACAGTGCGTTGATGATGCGTCGTTGTGTGCCCACATACTCTCTCTTATCGCAACCGGATTTGCACATGATCAGAATGCCCTGGCTGCGTTCATGGAACGGACCTTTTACTTTTATCAGCATCCCAAAACCCGTTCTCTCCCAAGGCTGGTCTCTGATGCAATCCGGTTCCTCACCACAGCAGGGATGGTTCAGGAGAATGAGAACAATCTCTCTGCAACCAGACTGGGCAGTCTTGTCTCCCGTCTGTATCTGAACCCCTGCACGGCACGCCTTATCCTGGATAGTCTGAAATCATGCGAGGCCCCGACACTTATCGGACTGCTTCATGTCATATGTGTCTCACCAGACATGCAGCGGCTGTATCTCAAGTCTGCAGACACCCAGCTTCTCCGGACATTTCTGTTCAAACACAAGGATGACCTCATGTTACCGCTTCCCTTCGAGCAGGAGGAGGAAGAACTCTGGCTCTCGGGTCTGAAAACCGCTCTGGTCCTGTCCGACTGGGCTGATGAATTTTCGGAAGGGATGATTGAGGAGCGGTACGGAATCGGAGCAGGGGATCTCTATAATATTGTAGACTCCGGCAAATGGCTGCTTCATGGAACTGAACGACTGGTATCTGTCGAGATGCCGGAGATGAGCCAGGTTGTAAAGACCCTCTCTGTCAGAGTCCATCATGGAGTAAAACCAGAGCTTCTGCCCCTCGTTGCACTGCGCAATATCGGGCGGGTCAGAGCCAGAAGTCTTTATAATGCCGGATATTCTGACCCGGAGGCGGTGGCCAGTGCAGGTCTGCCGAGGATTGCACGAATTATCGGGGAAGGAATTGCGCGGCAGATCATCGATGAAATTACCGGGGTAAAGAGATCCGGAACGCGTTCATCTGACGATGATGATCAGAAGAGTAGCCCGGAGCTGTTGACCGATGTTCCGGGAATTGGAAAAAAGATGGCCGAAAAACTCCAGAGTGCCGGTATCATAACGGTCCCGGATCTACTGAAGGCCGATGACACACTTCTCTCGGATATTCTCGGATCAGCCCGGGCCAGAAAAGTCATCGCCTTCCTTTCGGACTCTGAAAAGGAGAACTCCGGCTCCATTACTACAGAAGAGATACCTGAAACACAGAAGATCAGGGGCCAGTCTTCCTGGGAGGATTTTGGATGTTAACACAGGAACAGAAATACACTGATGAATATGATATCATCCCGGTCAGAGTTACCATCAAGGACCGGACAGAATTTCTTGAAACGATCAGAAAGACCGGGGAAAAGTATGGTGTGACAATTGTATGCCTGAACCGGAACATGATAGCCGGTTTTGAGCATGTGAAAACCGCCCTCATTCATGCCATTCGTGCGTGGAAAGAAGACCGGATGATCGCTCGAAGTCTTGAGATTGAGATCCTGCTCTATGCCGCTGGTACCAGACAGACAGGACAGATTGGCCCCTTCGGACCTGAAAAAGGGAGCAATGACTGCTACCTTTGTATTATTCCCCCAAAGCCGGAGGCAGTTGCATCCCTACTCGAACGGATGGAGGAAGTCAGGGATGAAGACTGGAATGTCATGTCCGGAGAAAAAAAAGGGAAAATGATAGAGTTTTTCGGTATAACTCCTGAAGAACTTGAGGTCACCGGTCCTGACCGGCTGACAGACCTCATTCGTGAGCGGTGTGCTCTTCTGGCCGTCAACCGGTAAAAACAGGATTATCCAAGCTTTTTTATCGTCTCTGCAAGCATCGCAGCCTTTTTATCATCGACGATAAGCTGGGCAGAAATTCCAACCCATTTTGCCAGCTCAGGGATATGATCCTTGGTGAGGTCGTCAAACTCAAGACCATCCAGGTGAAACTTGGTCTGCCGCTCCAGAAAACGCCTGGATGCCGGACCCATAACCTGAACAGTTATCGCGAGAACCTTTTCTGATATATCTGACATAGCGGTCCTGCCTAGGGACTATCGTCCATCATCATGATCTTCAGGCTTGAGACCATCCTGCTAAATGATCCGGCAAGTTCCCCTATCTCGTCATTTCGTTCAACCGTTACGAGCACATTCATATCTCCGGTGGAGATCTTCTCAGCCGAATCATTCAGGCTTCTGATATCCCGGATCATGGTCTTGCTGATGATCCCGATGATGACCGCGGTGATACCGATACCGATCAGCATGATGAGGTAGATGATGTTCCCGATAAAGTCCTGCCGTTCGATGACCCGGGTCGCACTCATATCAACACCAAGGATTCCCGTGACCTCTCCGGCAGCATTTTTCACCGGAGCATACCCTGATATGACTGTACCCCACTGATCGGTTGTGTACTCATCTTCAGCAACCGGGACCTGGAACCCCGCCTTCATCTCTTCTGTGGGAGTGTCATACACATCACCAATACCGGCGGAATCTTCTGAAAGACCATATTCTGCATCAACCACAAATGCAATCCCATCACTTGTCTGTTTCATGGTGTAGAGGTATAAAATTTCAGGGCTTGATGTCTGCATTGCATAGAGCTGGTCTCTCATTTGAATGAATTCAGGTGTCTCCTCATCTCCTGGTTGGAAAGTTGCAAGGGTATCTCCGTCTATCTGGGTTGCAATGACACTTGCAAGAGCCGTCAGTTCATCCTGTGTCGTCTCTTTTAAGGCTGATTTGGTCGCCCCGAATGTATAGAGAACACTCAGACCGGCAATAACCAGAATCAGAATGACAAAAGCAACGGTAAGTTTTGTAATGATACTATGATACCACTGAACCATGCAGAATTGATTGTTCTAAAACCTCATAAAGACAGTCAGGTGAGCTGATGAAGAAAATAATGGGAAAAAAGATTTAGCGGTTTGCATGAGTGAGGATATGATAGATCTCTGGAATGATTATCTCCCGGGTTGCAAGTTCAGCGGCATTTTTAGAACCTGGTATACAAAAGACTGCCTTCCCGTCAATAATTCCTCCAACCGCCCTGCTTAATAGAGTTCTGGTTCCAACTTCAGCAAAACTTTTCATGCGGAATAACTCACCAAAACCGTCAAGTTTCTTCTCAAGAAGAGGTTCTACTGCTTCAATAGTACAGTCATCGTGGGTTATCCCGGTACCTCCGGTCAGGATAATACAATTTGCCTCAACAAGAGCTTTTCTGAGACCGTCCTGAATTTTTTCAATGCTATCAGGAATGACTTCAATTCTGATGACGGGGATGGATGACTCCTGAAAGAGTGATTGTATTGCTTTTCCTGCTGTATCTTCTTTTTCTGTTCTGGACGTTGAGATCACCAGTATGATCGTCTGAACAGATATCTTCTGAATGTGAGAGGGATCCATGCAAAAATGTTGATAGATCTGGTATTATAGTATTCGACTGGAAGGCCTGGCTGAGGAGGATCCCCCACCCCTTTGTTTCCACTGGAGTGGAAGAACTCCTCTCACTCCCAACTTCAGTTACAACTGCTTTCTTTATATATTATGTCTTAATTTTCTTACTTTTTTAAAATTTTTAATATCTCATAATAAAATCGGTATCTTTTTATGTACATGAGCTGACCTATACCACAGAGAGTCAGAATAATTTTTTAAAAAAAATATATGACATGAGTCAAAGTGAGTGCTCCAGTGGAAATAAAGGGGTGGGGGTATGATCCATCAGACCCCAAACACTCCACTAGTATTATTGGAGTACCCATCGTACAGTAGAGGGATTACCTGTTCCATGACACAAGATACGAATGATAGTCCTGGACTTTTTGATAAATTCCTCTCTGAGAATCGGATTTTTCGGGACCGCGAGGTACTCCGCCATTCCTACCGGCCACATATTCTTCCTCACCGGAAACCTCAGATAGATCAAATAGCAGCAATATTAGCACCAGCTCTCCAGACAGAAACTCCCTCAAATATTTTAATATATGGAAAAACCGGAACAGGAAAGACAGCATCTGTCCGATATGTCGGATCAGAGCTTGAATCAGTAAGCGCAAGAAGGGGAACTATCTGCAGAGTCATCCATCTGAACTGTGAAGTCATCGATACCCAGTACCGGGTTCTGGCACAAATATCCAAGTTAATCATGGGGGAAGACGAATCAGCAAGTGATAAAATTAAAACCCACATCCCCATGACCGGATGGCCGACTGATCAGGTATACAGTGAACTTAAAAATCAGATTGAGCTTAGTTCTGGTGTTTTCATCATTATTCTTGACGAAATAGACAAACTTGTCAAGAAAAGTGGTGATGATACTCTCTACAACCTGACCAGGATCAATACTGATCTCAACCGGTCCAAAGTTTCCATCATCGGGATCTCAAACGATCTTGGATTTAAGACATTTCTCGATCCCCGGGTCTTATCTTCATTATCAGAAGAAGAACTCGTCTTCCCTCCTTATAACGCCCCTCAGCTCTGTGATATTCTTCAGCAGCGTGCGGTCATTGGTTTTGCAGAAGATGCCCTGGAAGATGAGGTTATTCCTTTGTGTGCAGCTCTTGCAGCTCAGGAACACGGGGATGCCAGACGGGCTCTGGATCTCCTTCGGATATCAGGGGAACTCTCTGATCGGGAGAATGGATCAAAAGTCACCATTGATCATGTGAAAAAAGCCCAGGCCAAGATCGAAACTGACAGTATGGTAGAATGCATCCGGACGCTGCCTACACAAAGTAAGATTGTGTTATATTGCATGCTTCTTCTGCACCGGGCTGGTCAACGGATCTTCATCTCCGGTGATGTAACCAGAATATATAAAGAACTCACCCCTTTTCTCGAGATTGATGTCCTCACGGCACGGAGAATATCAGACCTCATATCAGAACTCAATATGCTCGGTGTCATCAATACAAGACTGGTGAACCGGGGTCGTCATGGACGAACAAAAGAGATGTGGTTTGATACGAACACAGACAAGATATGGGAGGTAATTATGGAAGAGTCGGATGGACGTCTTGCACAGGTTGATGAACAAATTGTAGTCCAGATATTGCGGTAAGTAAAATTAGGGCTGAAATTCATGGATGACATAGATCGATCTTTACTCTCTCTTCTCGAAGAGGACTGCTCGACACCCCTTCATGATCTGGCAGTGATGCTTGGATGCAGTGATGAAGAGGTAGAAAAGCGGAAACAGCAGCTTGAAAAAGATGGCATAATCCGCCGGTACTCTGCAGTAATAAACTGGGAACAGGTGGATAAGGGTGCAGTGTATGCAATTATTGAGCTGAAAGTTGCACCAGAGCGGGATTATGGGTACGATCGAATCGCGGCACGTATTTCACGGTTTGCGAATGTCCGTAACCTCCGACTCAGGACTGGGACTCATGATCTGCAGCTGCTGGTCAAGGGGAAGAGTATGCAGGAGATTGCACGGTTTGTATCTGAACACATCGCTCCCATGGAGCGGATTCGAGAGACTGCTACACACATTATCATGAAGACATACAAGGAAAACGGGGTGCTCTATGTTGAGCGTGAAGACGGACAACGCCTGCCATTCTCGTTCTAATCAGAAGAAACGGGACTTCGTCTCTGAGCGGGCGAAAGTTATTCCACCGTCCGGAATACGGCGCTTTTTTGATCTTGCCGGACAGATGGAGGATGTCATCTCACTCGGGGTTGGAGAGCCGGACTACTCAACTCCCTGGCACATCTGCGATGCAGCGATCACATCCATTGAACAGGGTCATACGGCATATACCTCAAATACCGGCATGGAATCCCTGAGAAAGGAACTTGCGAGGTTTATCAGGGACCAGTACCAGGTTGAGTATGATCCGATCAATGAGATGATCATCACCACCGGGGTTTCCGAAGGCTTAGACATTGTCATACGTGCGGTCACCAATCCGGGCGATGAGGTCCTTGTCATTGATCCGTCCTATGTCAGTTACGCACCCTGCGTCACTATGGCTGGCGGGACACCGGTTCCGGTTCCCTGCACTGAGAAGGATCGGTTCCGTCTTACTGCAGATGTCCTGATGGAGCATATCACCCCGCAGTCAAAAGTCCTCATTCTGAACTTTCCGAATAATCCGACCGGCGGTGTCATGAGACGTGAGGATCTTGAGGCAATTGCTGATATTGCGATTGATCATGATCTGTTAATCCTCTCAGACGAGGTCTATGCCGAACTGACCTACGAGGGCCACCATACCGCAACTGCCTCAATCGAAGGCCTGTGGGACCGGACAATAACGCTTTCAGGGTTTTCCAAGGCATTTGCCATGACCGGGTGGAGACTGGGATACATCTGCGCTCCACCAGATATCACCGCTGCAACGTTGAAAATTCATCAGTACGTGATGCTCTCAGCCCCGACCATGAGTCAGTATGCCGCTCTTGAAGCTCTGAAGAACGGAGAGGAGGCCATGCGTGAGATGGTCAGGGAGTATCATCTCAGGAGAAACCTCTTCGTTGACGGATTAAACCGTATCGGGCTCTCCTGTCATACTCCGGAAGGAGCGTTCTATGCATTTCCGTCGGTGAAAGGAACCGGCCTTACCGACTTTGAGTTTGCCGAGCGTCTGATCACCGAAGCTGGTGTGGCAGTGGTTCCCGGCAGCGTCTTTGGGAATGGGGGTATCGGTCATGTCCGGTGCTCATATGCCGTATCAAGACAGGAACTGACCGAAGCAATCAGCAGAATGGATGAGTTTATCAGGTCTTTACCCTGAACTCTGCTTTTTTTGTCTTTCAGCCTGAGCTGATTCCAAGTATCCGTGCTGCAAGATGGGCAGCGTTTTCTCCGTTATCAACTCCGACACAGGCGACCGGGACCCCTTTCGGCATCTGCACAATCGAGAGCAGGGCATCGAGACCACCCATGAGTTTCCCGGAAACAGGAACACCGATAACTGGTTTTTTCGTCTTCGATGCAACAACTCCGGGAAGAGCAGCGGCAAGTCCGGCTATACAGATAAAGACCCTGGCATCAGATGCTGAGATGTATTCATCCAATCGGTCAGGGTCACGGTGAGCTGAGATGACCTGGTAATCATAACTGATTTCATACCCTTTCAGGACTTCCCAGGCTTTTTTAGCTATCTCTTCATCAGATGATGAGCCACAGATAATGCTTACGTGAGGCATGATCTCTCCACGAATATAATCCGTCTTGAAGTAAAATAGTATACTCGATTTTTATGGAAGATGAGTTGCTCCTGATGCTTCCGGGCCCGGTTCCGCTGCCGGAACGGGTTCGTGCAGTCATGGCCCGGCAGGCTATCAATCACCGGGGGGCAGAATTCGGCAATGCATATGCAGATATCGTTCGTGTTCTGAAAGTCCTGTTTGGTACGAAGAATAATCCCCTTGTCATTTCAGGGTCCGGGACTGCCGGAATGGAAGCTGCGGTTGCAAACTTTGGAAAAGACCGCAAAATGGCCCACCTGATCAATGGGAAGTTCGGGGAACGGATGTACACGATTGGACAGCGGTATGCATCTGAAGCCCGTCCGATCGAATCAGAATGGGGTGCTCCCTACGATTTTGAAAAGCTGAAATCCGCACTTGAGGATGGCTGTGAAGTTGTCACCATGGTCCATAATGAGACATCAGCCGGAATTTTAAACCCTGCCGAAGAGGTAGGAAAGATCTGCCGGAAATATGATGCGCTCTTTATCATGGACGGTGTCACCTCCATTGGTGGCGACACAGTTTTAGCAGATGAGTGGGGGGTTGATGTTGCAGTCGTCGGCTCGCAGAAATGTATTGCAGCTCCTGCAGGTCTTGCTGCCGTCACCGTATCAGATCGTGCATGGGACCGGATTGTTAAAAACCCGCCATATTACCTGGACCTTCCGGCCTACAAAAAGAATGCAGCAAAAGATCCCATGGAGACTCCCTATACTCCGGCGGTTCCGCTGTTTCTGGCTCTTCGGGAGGCATGTCTCATCATTGAGGAAGAAGGTGTTGACAAGCGGATTGCCCGGCACCACAAGATGGCAGGAGCAGTCCGGAAGGCTGTACAGGCCTGGGGTCTTGACATGTTTCCAAAGACCGACAGTCTTCACCAGTACTCAAACACCGTAACTGCCGCCTGCCTTCCAGCAGGGGCAAATGACAAGGACTTCAGGGGAATCGTCAAGAAACTGGGCATTCAGATCGCCGGTGGTCAGGACCACTTAAAGGATAAAATATTCCGGATCGGTCATATGGGCGCCGTTTCAGCACCTGAGCTTCTGGCAACCCTCGCAGCAACAGAATATGCAATCCGAAAGAGCGGTCACCAGGTACGCGATTCAGGCGTTATGGCTGCAGCCGGGGAATTAGGATGAAGATTGGTATCGCGGACACGACCTTTGCACGGGTGAATATGGGCAGGTTCGCGATCGATGAACTGAAAAAACAGAGCAGTGTTTCAATAGAGCGATATACCGTCCCCGGCGTGAAAGACCTCCCGGTGGCCTGTAAAAAACTTTTTGAAGAGTACCGTTGTGACATCTGCATGGCGCTCGGGATGCCTGGTGGAAAGGAGAAAGACCGGATGTGTGCCCACGAGGCATCTACCGGGCTTATAGCCTGCCAGCTCATGACAAACCGGCATATCATTGAGGTATTTGTCCATGAGGATGAAGCAGCAGACGATGCAGAACTTGCCTGGCTTGCAGAACAACGGACCAGGGAACATGCGGTCAATGTTATCAAGCTCATGCGGCCGGGAACCCTTGAGCGGGAAGCAGGAACCGGCCAGAGGCAGGGATTTTCCGATGCCGGGTCGGCACGACAATAGATGAGGCTGAATTATGACAGTAGCAAAATCAAATGCAGGAATTAAACTGGGATTTGTTGTTGCGGAATTTAACCGTGACATCACCTATATGATGGAGATTGAGGCTGAAGAGCATGCAAAATTTTTAGGAGCAGAGGTAACCGAGCGGTCTTATGTACCTGGAGCCTATGACATGCCGCTTGCCATAAAAAAGATGCTGAAAGGAAACAAGGTTGATGCCATAGTCACCATCGGGTGTGTCATCGAAGGATCAACCCAGCATGACGAGATTGTCGTTCAGCATGCTGCCCGGAAGATAATTGATCTCTCGCTTGAGTTTGAAAAGCCGGTCACGCTTGGTATCTCCGGCCCTGGCATGACCAGAATGGAGGCAACTGAGCGGATTGAATATGGAAAGCGTGCGGTTGAGTCTGCAGTGAAACTGGTACAGCGGTTAGCATGAGACCACTCTCGACAAAACTTGCTGCAATTGCTCCTTCAGCAACCATCGAGATCACCGAAAAAGCCCGCAGGATGCAGGCCGCAGGAACAGATGTCATCAGCCTGTCTATTGGGGAGCCGGATTTTCCAACCCCGGCCCACATCACCGAGGCGTGTATAGAGGCCCTTCGCCGGGGTGAAACCCACTATGCAGCAGGGAAAGGTATTCCGGAACTCCTTACTGCCATCTCGGATAAGATTGTGCAGGAGAATAAGATCCCCTGTACTCCTGATCAGGTGATTGTCGGATGTGGGGCAAAAGACTCGATATATGAGGCATGTGAAGCAGTCCTGAGCCAGGGAGATGAGACCATTATTCTGGACCCGTCATGGGTCAGCTATGAGCCCTGTGTG
Organism: uncultured Methanospirillum sp.; assembly: GCA_964515765.1. GTDB lineage: Archaea > Halobacteriota > Methanomicrobia > Methanomicrobiales > Methanospirillaceae > Methanospirillum. The sequence continues at coordinate 20,740 of CAZEWE010000020.1, forward strand.
CAGATCGCCGGGGGGGTTCCTGTTCATCATCCCCTGAATCCGGAGACTTTCCAGGTTGATGACAGTCTTCTTGAGAAAGTTACTGACAAGACCAGGATGATCATTGCCAATACTCCGTCAAATCCATCAGGAGCGATATTAAACCATGAATCCCTCCACCTGGTTGCTGATATCTGTCAGGATCATGACCTCATTGTCCTCTCCGATGAGATCTATGAGAAACTGATCTATGGGAAGACTCACACTTCCATCGGGGCATTTCCAGGCATGGAGGACCGGACCATCACCGTGAACGGATTCTCAAAGGCGTATGCCATGACCGGATGGAGACTAGGGTATGCCGTCGCATCCAAGGAGATCATCGGGTACATGAACAAAGTCCAGCAGCATACCATCTCCCATCCGACGACCTTTGCCATGCATGGCGGGGTTGCAGCTCTCACAGGCCCACAGGAGTGTATTGAAGAGATGCGGGCGGAGTTTGAAAGAAGACGGGCCTTTGTTCTGAAAAGCATGGATGAGATGGGACTTTCGTATGCACCAGCTGACGGAGCATTCTATGCCTATGTGAAGGTAGATGGAAATGATACAGAGGTTGCGACCCGCTGGCTGGAGAAGGGTCATGTCGCTGTCACCCATGGGTCTGCATTCAATCATCCGGGGTGGATACGGATCAGTTATGCTGCGTCCATGGACCGGCTGAAAGAAGCGATGAGCAGAATATCTGCTGTTCTTTAATTTTTGAAAAATCAGATGGTAACCTGGTAGGTTACATTTTCACTGGTATAGAGCCAGTATCCCTGCCAGGGCATCAGTATCCGGCTGTCACTCTGGTTTCCGGTGCCGTTTCTGATAATAGGTTCCTCATAATACTGGGATATGGCATCATATCCGATTACATAGGTCCAGTTATCTCCGATCGGGTTCAGGTGCGTTTTTGCCGGTTCGTATCCGGTTCCCATGACTCCAAACCCGTTCCATCCACCATCCAGGTCTTTGGTATAAGTCCCGTTCTGAATTGAATCCGTCTTTGGCGTGATATTCTGATTCGCTCCTGACCATATCCAGTAGGAGGAGAGCGGTGTAATCTTCTCTTCTGCAGGAACGGTAATCCAACTTGCATTATGGTATTTCAGGATCGAATGTCCGGATGTGTTGGTTATCTGCCCGAAGAGATCATATGCGGTGTCATTTCCTGCAATCAATCTTTTTGCTACAGATACATGGTTCCATCCAGGATAGAGGCTGATTTTATCTGTCTCCGGCTTTTTCAGGTACGAAAGAGCAGCAGACAGGTTTGCCCGTCCACCGGTTACGGTGATGTTTGAGAGACCGGGAACAGGATCAGCGGTGTTCAGAATAGCCTCCTTTATTTTCAGGGATGATGCATCAGGAGCATATGTTGCCATGAGGCCCGCCATTCCGCTGACAAACGGTGCAGCCATGGATGTCCCGTCCATATACCCGTACCTGGTCTCGGCAAGATTGCCGTACCCGTCTGACAGGGTGATATCATCGAGGAAACACATAACAAAGGTGCCATCAGCACCAAACCTGATATACAGGGGTGCGTTCATCATATCTGATGGAATTTTGCATTCCCGGTAGATCCAGGGAAGAACCGTCAACGGTTTTGTATCATACTCCAGTTTTTTCCAGGTCAGGTTATCATTGGAAGCTTCGATGAAGAATGTGGAGTATGCCCCTACCATCTGGAGCTGATATGAAATGATTGGGGTTGTCAGATTTGCAATCTCTAATGGTGTATTTAATGAGATGATGACAGGTGGCTCTGTCTGGTTTATGACCGTATTATTTACTATTCCGCAGGCACTTGATGGTGGAGAGAAGAAATTCTCAGTATCCAGCGTCCAGTTTCCGTGAATAGTCCAGTTGTTCAATGTATCGAATGAATCACGCCAAACCGGGTCTGGTTTATAGATATTGTGCTTGGCTGAGTAGATATCTGCTCCTGGCGCTCCGATATCCACTGATATTTTTCCGAAATTTGAAAATGAAGCCAGTTCGTCCTGGGCATTCGTCGCTGCCACAGAAATAATGGTATCAAGGTCATAGCTTGAGGGATATTGCGGCTCAAAATCATTATCTAGACCGCTATTTCCCGCAGCACAGATGAAAAGCCCTTCTGTTCCAGCTATGACCTCATACTCGGCCTGACTGAAACTCGAACCTCCATATGAACATGAAAAGATTTGAGCCCCGTTTCGTGCAGCCCATAATATTGCTTCGATCTCATCTGATACCGTTCCCGTCCCGAAACTGTTCAGGAACCTGACCGGGAGGATGGTAGCATTCCAGTTCACTCCTGAACCCCCCTTACCGTTATTTCCGACAGCTCCGATAATCCCTGCACAATGGGTCCCATGAGAAGCGAGATCCATGGGTTCTAATGTCCCGGTGATCGCATCATACCCATGGCTTCCGGTCTGGGAATTTGTCCAGATATTGTCAGCCAGATCCTCATGGAGATAATCAACACCAGAATCGAGAACGGCAATGATGACATCGGAGTTTGTTGTTGTATTCCAGGCCGATGCTGCATGGATATCTGCTCCTGGAGTTCCTGGTGCCTTATCTTCTTTATAGATCTGTCCGGTATTCACAAGACCCCATTGTCTCCAGAGATCCGGATCATTCGGTATGGCTGATGAGGTCCGGTAATAATCAGGTTCTGCATATTGAATCCCGGATTTTGCCGAATAGTACGCAACCCCGTCATTCACGCTCATTCCATCTGGAAGAGCAATCAGTTGAAGACCTAAAGCCCCTTCTACTGAATAGTCCTCTAACACTCTGGCACCAATAGTGGCATGGGCAGAAGAAAGAACAGATGCTAGTTCTTCTGCTGGGCTATCTGCTGCCCGAACAAGGAGAACTCCTGGTCTGTAAGAATCCTGAAGATCCTGTGGCTTTAGTTCATCGAAATTGAAAGGCAATGCCGGAGTTGCGGTTCCAGCCTGCGCGAAAAAAGCAAGAAGTAGAACCAGCACAAAAACCTTTGAAAAAAAATGTTTCATCCACCCAATCCGATTTTTCATCGTATGATCACCTGATACTAGGAGATTATGCGGCCCCTTATATGTATGTGACGTTTCAGAGATTATTCAGGGATATTGAAGTATGGGCATACAATATGTATGCGAAGTCTGGTATATATTATGAAACGGATTCATACCAGAGAGTTTTTGAATGATGAGTGGACAGGGGAAACCGAAAATAGATATCTCTATCTGACAGATCTCATCTTATGAAGATTCTGCTGCTGATTGCTTTTGGCCTTCTTTTCCTCATGGTCCCTGTCGCAGCAGAATACGGCTCTCTTGAGATTACTGCTGATCTTCCCTCGGTTCCAATTTCCATTGACAACGTATATGCAGGATTATCACCGGTTAGTGTGTCGGAGATTTCGGAGGGGTATCACCTGGTTCAGGCGTCTCCGGAGGGATTTTTCTCTCAGACGCAGAATATCTCTGTTGAGGCCAATGAATTAACAACTCTCTCC
>CAZEWE010000021.1:0-22494 GCA_964515765.1 uncultured Methanospirillum sp.
GGTTCAGGAATCAACCATAACATTCAACCATCACTTCATGATGTGTGTCATAACACCACCCACACCCAGGTCCTTCTTCTACACACGCTTCTCCTCCCTTCATCTGATTTTGAGTATTATTTGGAGTTTTTTGAGGCAGTTCAAGATGGATCTTGGTAATAATTACTGTATCCCCTTGTTCGGGAGTAATCTCATGAATCTCATTAACATACGATTTTAACAGGGAACCTTCATAATACTCCAGAGGTTCTGTAGTAAGAGATAGTTTTTTCGTGGTTTCATCGATTGAGAGATCTTCTACTTTGACCATCGTTCCACCGATTATTTTATCGGTAAAAAAAGTGAGAAAAGCATTAAAAGGGCGCTGGTAACCCGTGAGCAGATGGATTGGTACTAAGATCCCTTTTTCGCAGGTTCCATGAAATAAATATGGAATTACGTCTTCAATCACTATCTCCTGTTGGCCATTCGTACCATTGATAATAGAAACATTTCCGCCTTGAACATAGGCCAGTGTTGTAGGGATTTCATCAGCTATACCGAAAGATCCAAAGAATATCAAAATCAGTAACAAGCTGATACAAATTGTCGTAAAAAACCGATACATCAAATGAACATTCGATTCTGAATATTTATATATTATTGGTGAAGCACGTTTCAATGGTGCCATAAAAATCCGGTGCTGATTCGCTGGCGTAACTCTGGACAAAACAATTAATATGTGAAAGTATCATTTAGGGTATTCGCGCACTCTTTTTTCAACATTTCATTTATCTGATTTACAAAAGAATATCTAAAATCCCCTATTATTGAAATGGGATTTATATAGAAAATTAAAAATTGAATTGTTAGAGGGGGTTAAATGAGTTCCTCAGTACAATCAAAATAACAATACTTATCACAATCTTCAGGCCCGGTTACTTTGCAAGTATTAAGGCACATACGACATTTTTGAAACATATATACGGAATTTGAAGGTGGGGATGAGATAACCTCAAAGTAAAGGCTTGTGTTTGTCCCAGGGAGAGAATCATCCGAGTTCAGTATCTTATTCTGTTTTACAGCGAATTTCAATGCTTCTCCCTCATAAAACTCCACTGGAACCGCCTCAATTGTGATAATCTTCTCATCAGATGACAAGGAAAGATTTGATATTATCATGTAAGCTCCAGACTCTCCAGTATTATTCGAAAATACAACTGCGCCATTCATAGGGCAGGAATATTCTGGAATTAATTTTATCGGATGTGAAACTGTCGAGTTGGTATCTGAAATGTTAAAAAATGGAGAGATATCTTTCACAGTAACTATCTTCATCCCATCAATCCCGTCAGTGACATTGCCCTCTCCGCCCTGAATAAAAATCACTTTGGCAGGAAGAACTTCAGCTGCTGATATTCCAACAAGAGAAATCAGCAGGATGAAAGAGATGAAACTGAGTGACTGGTAGTGATTCATATACATAATCTATGCATAACAGAGATGATTATTTTGGCTGATGTACGAATAATCATTTGGGATATAGATTCCCGGTTGTTGTTCCAGTGATGAGAAGATTATTCCGAAAATTTAAAAAATAGTGTTATCGTTGTAGTTGTCAGACAGGATTATTTTATCAAATTTTACGATTCCCTTTTCGCCGACCGGATGATATTGAACGCCTGGTCTGCACTGATGTCCTGAACCGGAGTGATTCATGAACCAGGCTTTTTACCCATGAATCCATTGATACCTCAATCTCTTCAGGTGTCAGATTATACATGCAGGGCCACCTCAGGAGATCCGCTAATTCGTCTATCTCCCACCGGCGGTAGGGAGCACCCTGCTTCTCATCCTTCCCCAGATTACATCTTCCAAGCCCGGTATCTGTGGTGAGCACAAAAAATGCACACACAGAGCATGGCCTTATCTGACGTTTTTCAGGTGGGGTCGTAACCATAATTCTATAAAAATATTTGATGGGGAAGTACTTACAATCCCTGTATCTGAAGGAACCACAACACTCCGGAAAGTACTATCACACATACAAGGACCACTATCCATCGTGGAAGATGTATAAATTCTGGAATTGTCTCTACAGGAAACTGACCGATTGAGAGAATCTTTTCATTTATAACCGGATAAAAATGAGCGAAAAGACCGGTCCCGATGAGAATGCCAACTGCTCCTCCAAGAAGTGCGTCCATCTGACCCTGTCCTATTGCACCGGCTACCGTGCCCGGGCAGTACCCAAGAAGAGCAAATCCTATACCGAATATTAATCCGCCGATAGCACTGGAACCAATGGAGCCCTTAAAAGTATGAAAATCTATAAGATTCAGACTTTTCATAACATGGATACCAATCATACCAACAATCATTGCCGAAACCATCACTTTTACCACCGTAAAATCAGTCAGAAGTAACTGGCCGATGATGGTATCATAACTGGTAACCCCTCCTTTCTGCAGGCAAAACCCAAACCCAATCCCAATGAGAAGCCCGATTATTTTCTGAAGGTTCTGATTATTGTGAATATGTGTAAACATTATTGTCCCTCACCATGAGAAGATGATCATCGCTGTCCCGATACCTGCTATAAAAAATCCCATGACTGCTACCAGACTTGCGAGTGATAACTGGGCCATTCCGGAGATACCATGACCGCTTGTACACCCCCATGACCACCGGGCACCAAGTCCCATCATGATACCCCCAACCAGGGCCATGAGAAACCGCAAAAGAATATTATCACCAAATGCAGCCTGAAATGTTTGAGGAATAAATGAGATTTGAAACGTTCCGGAAAGAACCGATGAGATAAAGGCACCCAGGATAATTCCAAGAACCATCATCCACTGCCATTCGATCTCAGGAACAAACATCTTGTAGTATTCTTTGTTTTTTACCTTCGCAGGAGAAACCAAACCCTCTATCATTCCTGATGTTCTGCTAAATGCAGTACTGCATCCGAGAGGCTTGTTTGAAAAAAGAAATGAACACCAGAGCAGAAGACCAATCCCTGCACCAGCCAGGTATGGAGACCAGTGCGACTCAAAGAGGAGATCAAGCATACCATTGTTCTTATTTCTTAAGATTTGAAGGGATCGGAAACTATCAAAAGAGGAAATTTATCAGAGTTGCTGTGTTTTATTCAGATTATAGAGATAATATAATAATGCATCAATAAACTCGTTTCCCTCTTTATAGTTAGAAATATTTTGAATTATGTCTTCTTTCGGATATTCATGGTGTGTGATACCAGTATCTTTTTCAACGAGGTTTAAAAACATCCGGATATCATCCTCATCCAGTTCTGGATGGAACTGTAAACCCATAACGATATTATTATAGGCAAAACCCTGGTTAGGACAGGCAGCAGATTGGAAAAGAGGAATGGAACCCGGTGGGATTGAAAAGGTATCCTGGTGCCATTGAAAGACAGTCAGATGAGGTGGGATGACTGAAGAGAACGGGTGGTTCTCTGTTGCCCGGTCATTGCGCGAAACAGATACCCACCCGTACTCCGGGTTTGAAAGTCTGGTGACTGTCCCTCCCAAAACATCAGAGATGAGTTGCGCACCAAGACAGATACCCAAGACAGGAATATCGTTGTCAATTACCTGTCGAATGAATTTCTTCTCTTTAATAAGCCAGGGATATTTCTCATGTTCATAAATGTTCATCGGCCCTCCCATGATAATCAGACATGAGACCTCCTTTACATCAGGAAGATTATCACCTTTCCACAGATTGACATCACGAACAGGAATGAAGTGACGATCAAACCATTTCGAGATATAACATGGCTGTTCATATGGTGCATGTTGGAGCGCGACTGCTGAATTCGCCTTCGCTTGACCGTTTGATGAAGATTGGATATCCATAATCAATGTACCTGATTTATTGATTTTTACTCATCATAGTATAGTATGAAATTATTTTTCGTTCCCGGATTAATTCTGCTGACACTGTGTTCTATTCTCGTTGGGACAGTTTCTGCAGATATCCAGGTAAATTCTTCATATGACACCGGAGATTCGATAGTAATCGGGGGGACAACGAATTTTAATACAGACAATTCAGTCCTTATTGAGATATGGCCGGCCTCCTTTGGACCAAAGGGGAAATATGAACCTTCCATGAATGGAGGGGGCTCTGTTGTAGTTCCGGTTCAGGGTGGGGACAATTTAAATTACCACTGGAGTAGTACTTTTGATTCAGCCGGATGGGCAGCAGATACCTACATGGTCAGAGCGGAAGTCATCGGAAAAGACTATGTTGAAACAATAATTTTTGACCTTGTTGAAAAAAGTGTAATAGAACCTGCAACTCAGGTTCCCACCCTGGTTCAATCTGATAACAACCAGACGGAGAATACCCCGGTTGTGACGCAGGTTATACCAGAAGAGATCCCGACTGAACAAATTCCTGATATCACACCGGTGCAGACACAAAAAAGTCCATTGAGTGGGACAACCAGTGTATTATCCCTGTGTATCGTGATTGGAACTCTGGTTATGTTGGCGTCTCGCCGATAAATTCATTTAATTTTTCTCTAAAAAATTTTTCAACCTCAATCATCGTTTCTTTTTTACCTCGTGCAGCAATAAGATTCCTGACATCCCCTTCCATATTTGCAAAAGTAAGAGATTCTGACCGCTCCACGAGCTCAACATCAAACGTATTGATTATTTCACGAATTATCGTTCGCGGAGTTCCCGGGGGAAAAACTAGGTCATAATATTGCTCTTCTTCCATGATTTAAGGTTTAAGATTATACATGGATGAGCATTTCCTTTTGATTGTAAAAAATGGTGTTATCTGCCGATGGCAATCCGCCGTGACATGATACATTTTCCTCCCCGCATTCCTCCAATAGGTATACCAGGCTTACCAAGTGAATTCATGCACCGTCCCATAAGAGCTGCTCCACGGGCCAGACCATCATCCACAAATACCACATGATCAACCGGGTTTTGGAAGAATTTTCTCTCAATAATTCCCTGAAGAATATATTCCGGTTTCTTACCTGAAATTGCAGCCCGGCCGGTAAAACCAATAGAACTGTCCGGATAGATCATGCCCTGTTCATGCACCACATCAATCATGCGCAGGGCCATCCTGGAGCAGACATGGTCAATGACCTCATTCAGAACCGGCAATGAGTGTTTTGAGATGATCTCTTTTCCTATCTCCCCAAGCTTCTTAAGATTGGATCCATTGGTTCCTGCATCAACACCGATTAATGCAACACCGGACTCCATGGCAACTTCAGCATATACTGGCACCATTCCGTACCGTTTTCGTTCTTTTGGAACAAGCTCAACCATAATCAGGTCATGACACGTATCCACAAACGAATTGACAACGTCAGAAGATTTTCGGGACCCAATAACTGCAGATAACCGGCTCTTCTCTCCAAATATGTCTAGGGCGGTCCCGTTCTTCTCATTAACAAGGCCGGTTCCTTTGACGATAGCGTCAGGTATGGCTCCTGCAAGACCACAGAAATTCCCAATGGTCTTTGAAAATGGATTCGTTGATTGCGGATCAACCGGAGAAGTAATCCGGCCATCGAGGGTGGTTCCAAAGTCGATAGAAATACAGGGATTTCTAAAGTCTACCGGAGTCCATTTGGCGCCCTCTTTTATTCCCGCCATGGCAAGTTCACCCTCCATCTCATTTGCAACCATCTCAACTCCGGTCGTCCCCTGGGGAGGAACGACACCGGCGACTGCCCCTGAAAAGTTCACCCGGTCTGCAAAGGAGAAGGGTTGTAACTTCTGCGCCTGATTCATCTTGGACATCGGTGGTGTCATCTTCTTTGGAGGAACACCGGCCTCAAGGCACCCATTCGCAAGTGCAATAATGAAATCTCCGACCTGGTCAGGTGAGTCCATTGCTGCAACAACCCCGGTACTTCGGACAACAAAATCAAGGTCCTTTTTGATATCCAGTTTTGCATCTTTATGGCATTTGATGAGCGTGTCACGCACCAGCTCAGTGACTGATTCGCGTGTCAGTTCAGTGCCATCAAGAGTCCGGCCAAATATCTCTTCACCAGGAGCCGGCCGCCTGACATCGCGGCTCATACTGACTGTCTTATTGATGACATAACACATGCCGGTTTCAAGATTTACACCGGTCAGAATGCATTTTGTAGTGGTATTTCCCATCTCAACAGATGCTACAATGAAGTATGGTTTCTCATCATATTCCCGGCATTCCATACCCGGCCCCCTGATAATCAGAGGTGGGGGAGGACTTTCGACAATGTGTGGTTTCGGAGAAGGTTTAAAAAATTTGTCGAAGATTCCAGGATTCATAAAAACCTGTGATTCCGGGTGTACGATATAGGTTTCGATTTGACTGCCGGAACCAAAGAGTATACCTATAAATGGTGCTGGTGTCAGAAATTTACCATTATGGCTGATCCACACTTTTGTCAGAATTGTCAGTTCTGTGTTCCGATTCTTGGAAAAAATAAAGAAATTTTACGCCTTGAGTGCTGGAGAAACCCCCCGGTCCCGGTTTATGCCGGAAGTGACAATGATGGGAAGTATAAGATAATACACATCAGACCAAAAATTGAATCAAGCTGGAAATGTGCCGAATGGAAAGAGAAGAAGATGGGATTCTGGTGAGCAAAACGGACCTATCATAAGATCTGTATCAGGGAAGAACCAATCCCTGTCATTTCAGGAAAACAGGGTGAGTTTAGGGAATTCTTCTGCGTCTAAACGGGTGAGCAGGATATTTTCCTCTAATATCTTAGGAATATTATATGAATAGATAGTATAGATCCGTTTATAGGTAATTCGATTCCCATTCTTTGTCTCTTCGCCAGATGTTTCAAGTGATAATAGATCTGTAATCTGGTAGTAATCAGGCTCAATCATGAACACTTTTTTTGAATTGTCCCATCCCGACCCGGTTGCCAGATAGGTTTCATACGTCCCGTCAGGAACATCCTTTATTGTGACCGATGCATCCCCAGGAATCAGAACAGCAAAATCAGGATTTGGCCATTCAGGTTTTTGAACGACAAAAACAATGTCCAGTTTATTATTCGTATTATCAATATTGAGAATGTTAAGTCCGCTTTTGGGGGCTCTTCCATATACTATTGCGCCAGGAGCAATTCCGGACTCATCATCGAGAGGGTTTGTCAGATGGACCGGTGGTGGTTGTGTGTGGGGGAGTGAAACATAGTGAGGACTGCTCACATAGGTCACATTTCCTGAAATGAAATCCACATACTCCTCTTCCAATTCAAAAGCTGCACTAACTCCCCACCCATACAGAATCAGACATATAAATATGAACAATAGCAGGATTACTCTGAAATTGTAAAATTCTTTTACCGTATAACCTGTCTCCATAGAAGAGGATTATTTACCAGGTTCATAAATTTTCTGTCAATAATTTCACATAATGGACTTTATCTATTCTTCTGTGTACATATCTAAAAGATATAGAGAGGTTTGATTATGGTAGTCAGAAAAGTTACTGAACGTGTTTTCTCAATCGGTACTATTGATTGGGACAGAAGGCTTTTTGACAGTCTTATTCCCCTTCCGGAAGGAACATCATATAACTCCTATCTCATCAGGGGAAATGAGAAAACTGCTCTTATTGATACGGTAGATCCATCACACGAAGAAGAATTTATTACCAATATTGTTCGGGCAGGCTGCGATCGGATTGATGTAATTATTATCAATCATGCAGAGCAGGATCATGCAGGGAGTCTCCCCATCTTACTTGAATTATTCCCCGGGGCTAAAGTATACTGCACAGAAAAATGCAAAGACCTTATCGGACATCTTCTGGACGTTCCCGGAGACAGAGTGCATGTTGTAAAAACCGGGGACTCCCTTAATCTTGGAGGAATGACGCTTCAGTTCTTCGAATACCCTTGGGTTCACTGGCCCGAAACCATGGTCACATATTGCCCGGAAGATAAAATCCTCTTCTCCTGCGATCTATTCGGGTCGCATTATGCAACATCATCCCTGTATATGGATGAACCATGCAGGACTGAGATATCTGCCAAACGCTATTATGCAGAGATTATGATGCCTTTCCGAAATAGCATCAGCAAGTATCTGGAATCCATTTCTCAGCTGGATCTTTCAATCATTGCACCAAGCCATGGACCGTTACAGGACAATCCAGAATGGATACTAGATAGATACAAAGAATGGACTCATGACACCGTCAAAAACAAGGTATTGATTCCCTTTGTATCTATGCATGGCAGTACTGAGCGTATGGTTCGAATACTGACTGATTTACTCATGGAACGGGATATCGGAGTAAAACCATTCAACCTGACTGATGCTGACACAGGACTTCTTGCAATGGAACTCGTCGATGCAGCAACCGTGGTCCTGGCAACACCTACCGTCCTTTTCGGTCCACATCCAGCCATGGTCAATGCAGTTTATCTTGCAAACCTGGTCAAACCAAAAACCAAATACGCAACTATTATCGGTTCATTTGGGTGGGGAGGGAAAACCATTGAGGTAATCCAGTCAATGATACCTCATATAAAAGCTGAAATTCTCCCTCCGGTATTTATCCAGGGTGCACCAGATGAAAAAACCAGGGATGACCTCATAAAACTGGCAGATACCATTGCCCAGAAACATGCGTCTGATCCTGCCATAATTAAGACAAACTGAGAATTCTGAATCATATCATCAGATTATGAAAAAGACTGAAAATTTCCGTGAAGTAATTCGGCATTCTCCACAGGTCTATCTGATAGGAGTGGCGGGAGATTCCGGTTCAGGAAAATCAACATTTACAAAGGCGATATCAGATATATTCGGAGATGAATTGGTCTCTTCAATTACCGTTGATGATTACCATCTCTATGACAGGAAAACACGGACAGAAATGGGGATCACCCCTCTTTTACATTCTGCGAATAATCTGAAACTTCTTGAAGAAAATCTGACAGATCTGAAGGCAGGAAGAACGATCCAAAAGCCGGTGTACCAGCATGATCATGGAACATTTGGTGAGCCTGAATCATTCACTCCGACAAAATTCATCATAATCGAAGGACTTCATCCCTACGCCACGAAAACGCTTCGCGCGCTCTATGATTATACTATTTTTGTAGATCCGGAGAGAGATGTCAAATATGACTGGAAGATAAGGCGGGATATGAAGAAACGCAATTATAATAAAGATGATATTCTTCAGGAGATCCTTCTGCGTGAACCGGATTACTTTCAATACGTTTTTCCGCAAAGAAAAGTTGCGGATGCAGTCATCCAGATACAATACTCCGACTATGGAAAGGAAGAGGGTGAGAAAAGAAACGTATATCGGGTTATGCTCTCAATGGCTGCACAGGAATACTGTTTTGAAGATATAGAACTGAATATCGACCTGTGTGATTTGTTTAAAAAGTCATCTCATGACTTCTCATTATCCTGCATTTCTCACTCACCTGACTCACGAATGATGCGTGCTCTTGTTGTCGATGGAGAACTGATGCCTGACACGATACACAAAATAGAACGGCAGATAGAATACCAGACCGGTGTATCGCCCATTAATATTTTCAGAGATCAGGAACATATCACCGGAACCGACCTTGTCAGGCTTATGCTCTCATGGCAGATAATCAATGGAAGAATTGCACTATCCAATCAGGTGAATCAATAAACCGGATACCTCAAATAATCAGCATCATTACTGAATAGGGATGAAACAGATCGCTCTCTATGGAAAGGGAGGTATCGGTAAATCCACTACATCAGCAAATCTTTCTGCAGCACTGGTAAACCGTGGTCTTTCTGTCATGCAGATCGGATGTGACCCAAAACGCGATAGCACCCGGATGCTTATGAAAGGAGTTCTCATCCCGACCGTGCTGGATCTTATTCGTGAACGCGGAGAAGAGAACCTAACGCTTGATGATGTAGTATTTACCGGGTACAAGGGAGTTTTATGTGTCGAGGCCGGTGGTCCTGAACCGGGTGTCGGCTGTGCTGGCAGGGGTATTATCGCTACATTTCAGCTTCTGGAACGGCTCTCTGCATTTGATGAGGATGTAATTTTATATGATGTCCTGGGCGATGTGGTCTGTGGCGGTTTTGCCATGCCCATGCGGAAAGGATATGCACAGGAGATATATCTTGTCACCTCGGGAGAACTCATGTCTCTGTATGCTGCTAATAACATCTGTAAGGCAATATCCCGGATATCACAGAATGTCAGGCAGGTCTGCAGGCTTGGAGGCGTAATATGTAACAGCAGAAATCTTCCTGACGAAGAGAAACTTGTGGCTGCATTTGCATCCGAAGTCGGATCGAAAATAATCGCATATATCCCCCGGAGTGGTCTGGTCCAGCATGCTGAGCTAAATAACCAGACGGTAATAGAATATGCCCCTGATTCACCCCTCTCTGCCACCTATCAATCCCTTGCGGCGGAAATCATGACAAATACAGATTTCGTGATCCCAAGGCCACTTGAGATTGAAGATCTTGAAAAACTTGCCAGATCATATCTTCCAAAGATTGATCCACAGGTCAATAGCTACTGAAAAAAAGTCCCATTTCCGAAAGTGAACGAGAAAAAATTCAATCGAAAATTTTAGAATATATTATATTTGAAGCCCACAGAAATTTTTATTTAAATATCATTATAAATTAATTTTCACTTTCACCCTGCTTTTTATAGATTTAAATAGGGTACTGCTGACCTTTTATTATCAACTGGGTGATAATAATGCTCGAAAAAGCAGGATACATGCAAAAAGCAAAAACAGTTACGATTGACGAAGATGGCCTTCCCACTGAGATCATAGAACTGGTCCTTGACGGAAAAAGATTCGGAATTGTGCTTGAAGATTTAAAGCGTGCAATCCGGGGAAAAATTTCTGCACGGACTTTTCAATTGAGAATTAACTGGAAGCAGTACGTGAGTACCACCGCCGGACTCGTGTATCTGTCATATTCCGGGAAAGCATTGAATATTGAACTGATGGATGGAAACCGGTATACCGTATCACTTGATTCCCTGAAATCCCTGATGTGCCGTCGGTCATCCTATGCCCCGGTTGCCCGGCTCCCAATGAGCAGTACAATGAGATATTCATCAATTCTGGGAGAGACTCAGAGAGTGCTGGCTACCTGTTAACGGTTTCATGGGTAGATTTTATGCGTTTTCTTTCGTATCCCTAATATTCCCCGTACCAACCCAGAATATCTACATCTTTTTTACCATAACCTTTAATTGATTAAACCGGTAATATTTCCACGGTTTTCTATCAAAGAGATGGCTCAAAAATTTTCATACGCAGTTTTATCTGAAGGCTATATGTATCACCTTTATACTCACCTCTCTGCTGGATTACCCTCGGATATCATTAGATTGCGAATACGGAGTCTGAATCACCTATGGAAAGAAATCTTGGATTTAAAGAACGAAGATATATTGAAGAGCTTAGAATTCTCACAAAATCAACAGCACTTGATTGTTTAATTGACGACAAATTTGATCGAATAATCTATGTTATAAAAGCCGGCGACATGGGATATGCCATCGGCAAAAAGGGCGATAATATCCGGCGTCTTCAGGGAGTGACCGGAAGAAAGGTTGAGATGGTGGAATTTGCAGAAAACCTGCATGAGTTTCTTGCAAATATTTTCAAGCCTGCACAGGTGCTCAGGTTTGCCTGTGATGACCAGTCAAAGAAGATGAATATCTACGTTTCAGATAAAAATGACGTAGGTATCGCGATTGGCAAAGGAGGCTGTACTATTGAAAAAGCACGAATCCTCATCCGGCGGTTTCATGGATATGAAATCGGCGAAGTTTTTCCTGAGGAAGGTGCAGCTTGAAAAGAGCAGAAATCCTTGATGAGATCTGGGGGGTTATTGAAGATCGGGCTGCTCACCCGTCTGAAGAGTCATATACCTCGAAAATTCTTACCCATCGGAAGGGAATAGACAAATCCCTTGAAAAGGTTGGAGAAGAGTGTACTGAATTTATCATAGCCGTAAAGAACGGTGAAAAAAGCAGGATATCTGAAGAGGCTGCAGATGTTTTGTTCCATCTTATGCTTGCCCTGAAAGGATCAGGGGTTCCTCTCCAGTCAGTCTGGGACGAATTACAGTTACGCCGTCATTAAAACTCTGTTGTGAAGAGATTGAAATTGGCATGAACCTGTATGAGTCCGGCCCGGACAACGGTATCCAGCCAGCCATATCCATAACACAGATACCCAAGGGCAGGAATAAACTGATTGTCTTTTATCAATTCTTCAGCTCTGGAAAAAGAATCGTTTACCTCATGTAAAGATTTGTCAGCAGCCAGGGCCAGAGGGGATCCCGTGCCAGGAAATGGAGATACCGACTGGATAGCATTTGTGAGCATCATATGATACCGCCAGGTCTTCTCAAGCAAATGCTCCTGATTATACTGGTCGGGGAATGTTACATCGGAAAATACTATAGCAGGTATAGGTTTTTTATAAAGTCCCAGATATGAGCCGGCTATTAGCCAACCATGGGCATATCCTAATGATGCATAGTGATTGACGATGTCTCCATTTTTTAAAAAGAAATCAGAGTCCTGAAGGTATGAGAATACCATCTCAAGAATTTCAGTTCCGAGAGCATGATAGGGAGACCCTTCCGGATTTATAAGAGTAATGCCTTTGACAGACTCCTTCAATAAAATGTGATATTCACTGAGGAGCATAACCAGCAAAGTTCTTCAGATACTCTTCTTCAATCTCATGCAGGGTGGCAGGCACTACCAGGATGTGGAGAGGCGGACCGAAATCGATAAGCCTGAGTCGTTCACCAGTCCCTGCTGCAACCACCGGTAAATCAGACCCGGCCCTTGCAACCCCTACATACAAAGGAATGGAATCAGATGATCCTTCCATAAGTTTTTCGAGAAGTTCAATTCCTTCGTGAACTGACATATACCGGTTTTCCTGAATATCCAGATACACAATGGTGTGAAGATTCTGTTTCAGATTTGTAAGGATAGTATCAAGGGGAGTTTTTGGAAACCAGTTATGGGTTGGATAGGGTATAGAACAGGATTTACCAAACCGGTAATTCTGTAGCCCGGTAAGGCCGCATACCGCACTTACAATGGAAGATCCATGAATAATCTTTGTCTCTATACCTTGTTCTTTTGCCCTGATACGAAGGTCAGCATGAGTGGTTGAGACCATCGGATCCCCGCCGGTGAGGAATACTGCTACACCCTGCTTTGCAGCGGCCAGAATCGGTTCAGGGTTCTGCTCAACATCCTGACGTTTCAGAACAATCAGGTCTTTTCCATATCTTTCGCGCATCAGGTCAGGGGTGGCTCCGGTGAGAACAGATGTATATGACTCAAGGAAGACCGCATCCGCCTCTTTTATAGCCTGCAATCCTTTTATTGAAATATCATCAAGGTCATACAGACCAAGACCTACAAAAATTAGCATGGTTATCAGGGTGTAATGATTAATTTTCCATCTTCAAATTCGAAATGAGTCCAGTTCATGGAAAGACCCATACTCCCCTGGAGACGGATTTTTTTACCATCGTCATTATTCTGGATTTCTACAACAATATTCATAAGTTGTTTGACGATAGCCACACTCTTTTGGTCAAATGATTCATTATTTAATAAGAAAACTCCGATAGAGCCCATCTTCCGAAGTTTCGATGTTACGACATGGAGGAACTGATAGATGATATCAATTTTCCGAAACATCAGCATTGAGGTTAGAGAGAGAATACAATACCGGATGGGGGTTGGGAATAACTGATCAGGATCATCAGTAAAGTCCCCTTTCATTATCTCTTCGGTTAATTGTGAAAATTTGATATCCATACCGGTTAGATCGCTCGGGCTCCCGACATATTTTATCTTCTGCGTATCCTCAATGGCGGTAAATGAAGTCCGGGTGATAGCATCAATAATCCCGATATAATTGGTATCAAATCCGTTACCGGAGAAGAAGTCCACGAGATCTTCAGACTGGGTTTCTGTTGCAAGGACAATCATGTACTCTTTCTTTCTGGGCATAGCCAGAAATGATGCAACCAGCTCCCCATCACTGAATGATGGTGCCAGAACCAGGATATTCGTTCCTGGATTAACGCCTCCCTTCTGATCTATTATATCGATGCCAGTCAGATACTTGTACATCAGTGTTTAAAAAATGGTTTTGCTATCATATTAACCCAATGATATCTCCCGGGTTTTCGTACACGTTTTACCATTATCATATCGAATCCTTTTATAGTTATCATAAAGAAGTTGTAAGGCCAGTTATTCAGAAAGGATATATGCTAATCTTTGAGTATACCGGAGTATAATTGAAGATTTACGAATTTCAAAGGATATTGGATACGTTTGTCCAGCCAGCCACAGTTTTGAGGATACTATGATTTACCAACTATACGAATGGCACCTTCTTCGCAATCTTGATAGTATTCCTCAGGTTATCTGCTTTATGATATCTGATGCTGAAATGGAGAATGACCCGGGACAAATCCGGCGCATCATTTCATGGTGTCTTGAGATATCCGAAAAGATCAGAAAGAAAAATGCACAGTGCAACGGAATTTCGGAAATCATTATACATATCAGCACCCTCTGCCCATCACGGCAGCCCCAATATATCTCAAAAATTTATGATTTGTCTGATCTCGTAACCGTCCATCTTCACTATGATGATACATCAGAGACATTTGGATCCGGGATTCCGGTGACCATCGCTATAGGAAAATCCGGACGGGAAGAGATTTCTGATGCGATACAAGCGATGGCGGATAATAATGTACCTCCGGAAGAGGTTACAACAGAAGTTCTGGAAAAATATCTGACTTTTTCACATACTCCGGATTGTGTCTTTAAGACTGGAGGGGCGCATCTGGTTGATTTTCTTATCTGGCAATCGGTTTATTCAGAACTCTTTTTCCTGGACCTGAATTGGGAAAAAATAAGGAAAATTGATCTTATTCGCGCGTTCAGGGACTACCAGTCACGAAACAGAAGATTTGGAGCCTGACCTTAGCACACCGATCTTTTCTTCATTTCCTGGCGCTCTGAATATACCCTTATTGCACGAAGCATGTCAAGTTTCCTGAACATCGGCCAATAGGGAGCACAGAAATAAACGGCTGATTCATGGCCGTTTGCAAGCCATGGAAGAAAGTTGGAAGTCCTGGACTCATTCCCGGTTCGTATGATGAGATCCACAGGCGGGAGTGAGACCGTGCTTCCGTAGAGGTTTTCCTCAAAGAGTTCAGGAGTGATGTCTTCCCGGGTAATCTTCTTCTTCCTCACATCATCCAGTATTTTGGCAGTTGTCCGAAGCATCTCATTACGCCCGCCATATGCCAGAGCCATGTTCAGATAAAAATTATCATAATGAGCGGTCGCTGCTTCTGCCTGTTCAACTGCACCGCGAAGATCATCCGGAAGCATATCCCGATCACCAATCATCTGGATCCTGATGCCATATTTATGAACGCGCTCATCAATACTGATGCGGCTTAATTTCTCCTTGAACAAGGTGAAGAGGTTCTGAACTTCCTCATCTGATCTGCTGAAATTTTCAGTCGAAAATGTATACAGGGTAATATGCCGTATGCCAAGTTCCTGTGCCCATTCCAGAACCTCTTCAGTCCGGTCAGCTCCTGCGCGATGTCCGGAAGATGTGGCAATGCCCCGTTTTTTTGCATACCTGCGATTCCCATCCTGAATTATTGCAATATGCCGGGGAATATGCATACACTGCCTGGAAATTAGGTATTCATAGATATGCTCGATACATCTGCGTATCATACCGGTGTCACCTCAATAATAATGCCATCATCAGGATACCGTTCAACATAGTATGCCGGACCTGTTATCTCACCGGCAATCTCTTCCAAAATCCACCAGCCGGTTTCGATCCGGTCATCAAATCGTTCGTAGAGGTTATTATCCAGATCTTCCGGCATTGATTCATTATGGCCGTCACATTCCCAGACTCCATAAATGAGTGTGCCATCATCGGTAATCTCATCAAATTCTCTGGCAGTATTGGCCGCTATCCTTCGAAGTCGCATTCTGAGCTGGACTCTGTCTTTAAAGTCAGATGAACACCAGTGAACTTTTGGAAGATCGGATATATTTTTTGAACTTTCCCATCCGCCCTGGACCGCATTTGAGACATCTCCCCTGAGGAGGTACCCCCGGCTTCGCATCTCATCTGCGTTGAAATCTCCCCATTCCAATTCATTGATATTAAGAAAATCGATGTAGGGCAGATATTTTGTCAGCTCATCAATATTCGGAAGGGATGGAACCTCAATTCCAACATCCAGACCTGCTTTTTTCGCACACTGAATGCTGTCATGGAAGGGCGTGTCTTTCAGATTCTTCCATAGCTCTCCAGGTGGATGGAACCGGATTTCATCGACAAGACCGGTTATCGAGCGGATGATCTGTTCATCTGGAGCCATCCCGGTATAGAGGTGTATATGGTGTTCAGGACCGAATTCTGTCTTCAGGGCTTTCGCATATTCAACCAGCCGGTCAGGGAAGAAGAATGGTTCTCCTCCGGTGATTCCGGTCCCAAGGGCAGACATTCTATGTGCTACCCTGAGCATTTCTTCAGGAGAAGAGATCTGATGTTCATTGGCATACATGACATCCCGGTTTTTCCGTTCCTGTGAAAGCGGACAGTACCAGCAATCACGGTGGCATAATCCGGTGAGGAAAAGGACTAATTTAGCTCCTTCATAACAGAGTTTACAACCTGCCGATAGTCTACTATGAGGAGGAAGGTCTTCAGAAGTGTTATCATCCATTGCAAATCAGATAATCTCCTTCTATATTCACAATAGAGAGATAAATAGTATCCGGAGAAGGATCAAAAATTTATTTAGAAATTTTCTTTTCAGCAAGTCTGGTAACTGCACTCAGATCAGTATCCAGCATAAGTTCAAGCATACCTGACTGCACAGCACTTCTTACAAACTGATCCCCTTCCCTGGTTCTGATAAGAAGGGTAGTCCATCCATCAGGAGTCCCTACACTTCCAGCTGAAATGTCAGCATCGAGAGCAGAGAAATCCTTACAGACTCTGCAACCTTCCCGTATTGCAGGGTCTATCTCTTTAAGTGGAATATTTACAATATTTCCATCAGAAAGTGTCAGTTCCAGTTTTCCTTTCACATCCATCCGGACAATTTCATAGACGGGGAGATTGTGTTTTCCTTTTAGAATTTCTTCCATTAATGGATGATAGTTGAAACTTTCCGTGCAAAAGAGACCTATCATCAACCGGATTGCTTTCCCATATGGTCTGACCAGATCATGGGAAGACTCTTTCATAAGCCGGGCAGCCTGCATAACACAGGGAGTGCCCACTATGGCAATCCGGGTTAACTTTTTTGTAACGACTGCAGTCTTTAATGCGTTTAAAACGGGAACATTCCAGTTATATCGGCTTCCTGCATGTTCCAGCATCTCTCCTGCACCCGTAATCAGTATTGAAATTGGTTTGTGAGTCCAGCGATCTTCAGTGACGGTAATTACTCCATCAATGAGACCTTTCGAGAAAGCATCGGCAAGGATTGCAGTTACCGCCCCTCCACTCTGTTTGTGTGATATTTCAGTAGTAGCACGCGCCCCGGTGGTGGAGAGATAGGTCCCTAATGGTTCTACTTTTTCAGGTTTAGTTCTCGGGCAGACTTCATAACATGCTCCACAGGGAACCTGGTCGCTCTCCTGTTTACAATATCCTGATGAGACCGGCCGGACAATACCCGGATCTTCTGAAAAATACAGAGCATCTGCCGGGCATACAGCGACACATGCACCACATCCACTACATATACCCGTGTCCCAGACCTCTTCCTGTAAAGCTTTGTAGGTTTTGTTCTTTGTCATGTCCTCACTCCCAGGTATATTTACCGGCAAATGGCCGGTTGCTCACCGGTGTTATTCGGGTATACGAACTATTCAGGAGTTTTTGGGAATCGATGCCATAATACTCAGAAAATTCATTAATATATGGCTGTATTTTCTCAATCTCTTCTTTCGTTGCGGTCGTGGCAGTGCTTCCTATACCAAGTGTCCAGTCTTCTACAGTTCCCCGTATGAAGATCTCTCCGCCATGAATGCCGCTTGCAAGGCCCATCTCTGCATACGATGCCTCGTCCTGCATTCTGAACATAATGACCAGACCCCCAGCCATATACTCTCCAAGGAATGCCTTTGCAGTCCCTCCGATAACAAGGACCGGTCGTTTTCCCTGGAACTGCTTCATGTGAATGCCGCCCCGGTAGCCGATATCGTCGCGTACGAAGATCTTTCCGCCTCTCATACTATGACCGGTTGCATCCCCACTGGCACCATGAATTATTATCGTTCCCTCATCCATGGTATTTCCCGGAGCATGGTCTGCATTCCCCAATACTTCAATCGTGGGGCCTTTCATAAACATACCAAGGTCTCCTCCGGGAACCCCGTGAATCACAATTTTAACCTTCCCGGTCAGACCATCGGCGATAAAACGCTGACCCATGATATTCTGGAGAGTGATTTCTGATACCCCGTCACGAACAGCCTGCCTGATCTGCTTATTGAGCGGCGTGTAATGAACACCGGCTGCATCTATGGTAATATGAGACATATTCAGGCTCCTATTGATTTCACATCCAGCACATCAAGCAACGTCTGATCAAGCATATATCCTCTCAGGCGGTCACGATTCCCACGAAGAGATTCTATACTGTTAATTCCTGCAGCGCCCATGAGTTCTGCTAACTCCAGTGTCCAGGCATCCAGAAGATTTTTCACATTCGCTGCAGCTTCATCAGGATTTAACCGGGCAACAAGATCAGGTCTCTGGGTTGCAATACCCCAGGTACACAGCCCCCGGTAACAGGTCCCGCAGACTCTGCACCCCATGGCGATGAGAGCAGCGGTCCCGATATATACTGCATCGGCTCCCAGACAGATGGTTTTTGCAATATCTGCACTCTGTCTGATTCCTCCGGATGCAATGATAGAGACTTCATTTCTAATTCCCTGTTTTCGAAGTTTGGTATCAACCGCTGCAACCGCTGCTTCAATCGGGATACCGACATGATCCCTGAAGACCAGGGGAGATGCACCTGTCCCTCCCCGAAATCCATCAATTACAACTGCATCAGCACCAGACCTTGCAATACCGGCCGCTATAGCTGCAACATTATGGACGGCAGCAATTTTTACAAAGACCGGCTTTTTCCATTCTGTCGCTTCTTTCAGGCTGAGAACGAGTTGTTTCAGATCTTCAATTGAATAGATATCATGATGAGGAGCCGGACTTATCGCATCACTTCCTTCCGGAATCATCCGGGTACATGAGACATCAAAACATACCTTCTCACCAGGGAGATGACCGCCGATTCCAGGTTTTGCTCCCTGCCCTATTTTAATCTCTATTGCAGCTCCCCGCTCCAGATAATTGACATCTACACCAAATCGTCCGGAGGCAACCTGTACAATCATGTTATTCTGGTAGGGGTACAAAGCCTCATGCAGTCCGCCTTCTCCGGTTCCCATGAATGTTCCAACTTCTGAAACTGCCTTGGCCATGGCTTTATGGGCATTCAGAGAGATGGCTCCATAGCTCATATGGCCTATCATAATCGGGGTTTCCAGTTGGAGATTGGGGGTGAGTTTTGTTACCAGGCTGGTATCGTTATTCGCACCCTGAGTGAATTCGAGTTGCTTCGGCTTTTTCCCTATATATGTCCGAAGTTCCATCGGTTCACGAAGCGGATCTATGGATGGATTTGTCACCTGGCAGGCATCCAGCACCAGATGATCGAAGAGAATAGGATATTGTGCAGCATTTCCCATTCCGCCAAAGAGTATTTTTCCACTTTCCGCCTGTTTGAAAATATTTTCCTTTATTGGTGTTGTCCAGACCGGGTGTGACCGGTAATCACAGGGTCGTTCCATGATGGTTATCGCATCACGGGGACATTGCGAGATACAACGATGACATGCAACACAGTTCCGGGTATTGGTGATTATATGATCCTGTTCTAAGCGAAAGACACCATATGAACAGTTGTCCACACATCGTCCGCAGAGCATACACTGGTTCTTGTCAACATATATCTGGAATTTGGTTGGTCTTGAACCGATTATCATGCCACGGTCCTCCCGACAATCGGACAACCTGCCTTTGGCATATAGATTTTGTGAATTGCAGAATCCACAGTCCTGATAGCAGCCTCTTCACTGGAGATAAATAATCTGTCGTCATGCTCACCAATCACCAGGGGTCTGAGCTTGATTCGGTCAGAAAATCCGACTATTGAATCAGGAGAAGCGACTGCAATGGCAAAGGGACCGTTCATCATGGCAGAGCCATAGGTCAGGCGGATAGCGGTATTCAGGGTCTTCTCATTCTCTGACATACGCTCAATTTCTTCCCAGAATGGAGGGGCAAGGGCACGAACCGCCAGCTCCTGGGTGAGGCCATGTCGTCTGACCAGAAGATCCATCAGATATGCAACTACTTCCGTATCGGTATACATCGTGCAGTCATATCCAAAACTTTCGATATACCGACGGTTTGTACCATATGAGGTGATCTCTCCATTATGGACGACACTCCAGTTCAGGAGGTTAAATGGATGTGCTCCCCCCCACCAGCCGGGAGTATTGGTCGGGTACCGGTTATGAGCAAGCCAGAGATAACCCTCGTAATTCTCCACCCGGTAAAAGTCGGCAACTTCCTCCGGCCATCCTGACGCTTTGAATACTCCGATATTTTTCCCTGATGAGAAAACCAGGGCCCCTTTGATGGATTTGTTGACCTCCATCACAATATGTTTGACTATTTCGTCGTCCGGAGTCCTGCTCCGCTGCATCAGCCGGGTCTTCGGGCGGAAGAAATACCTCCAGGGAGTATGAATCTTTTGTATTCCGGTCTGTTCCCAGGTTGGTATCTCCTCATCATATTCAATCATACCCCATGTTTCAAGGAGATTCTCCACCTGGGTTTTTGGCTCCAACAGATTATCATAGAAAACATGGATTGCATACAGGTCAGCGTAGTCAGGGTATACCCCATATGCAGCATACCCGGCACCCTCACCACTTCCGCGCTCATCCATTACTGAGAGGGCATCCCTGATGGAAGATCCATCCATAAGCTCACGCTGTTTATCAATTACTCCAATTATTCCGCACATATCATCACATAAGCCTCATTATCGGGCATATTTACATAGCGAGCATGATCCGGAGGTGTCCGGAGTGGAAGCTAACTGCTTGTCAGATCCTTATAAGCTTTTCACCTTTATAATTCTGTTTGCCTTTCATTACCTCCCCAATAGTCTTAATTTTTTGTTTGTTTAAAGAATAAACTCTCATGAAAGGTTTGTTGCCAACCAAATCTGAATTGGTTGGTGATCATTCATGTAAAACAACTTGAATAGTAGTATGAAAAAGTTTTCCCCTGCCCGTAAGGTTTAAATCCCTCCAGGTAGAAGTATGTTTCAATGTCTGATGCAAAAGTCAGCGAAATGCTCGCCAGGGTTAAGGCAGATAATGTTCAGTTTATCCGCCTGCAGTTTAATGATATCCTCGGCATCCCCAAGAATGTCGCAATACCTGTAGTTCAGCTGGAGAAAGCTCTTACAGACGGAATATGGATCGATGGTTCTTCAATCGAAGGATTTGCACGGATTGATGAATCTGACATGATTCTGAAACCGGATATGGACACATACCAGATTCTCCCCTGGAGACCGGCAGACAAGCGGGTCGCACGGTTCATCTGTGATGTATATACATACGGCAACAAACCATTTGAAGGTGATCCGAGATCGGTATTAAAGCGAAATCTCGATGAAGCAGCTAAATTAGGGTTTACTTTCAACTGCGGTCCGGAGCTGGAGTTTTTCGTCTTTAAAAGAGATGCAAATGGACAAGCCACCACTGAGTTTGTAGACCATGGAGGATATTTTGACCTTGCTCCCAGTGATGCAGCAGAAGATCTCAGACGTGAAATCGTCATTGCCCTGACTGAAATGGGTTTTGAGATAGAAGCGTCACATCACGAAGTGGCTGACTCTCAGCATGAAATTGATTTCAAATACGGAGAAGCTCTCTCAGTCGCTGATAAGGTCATTACCTTTAAATTTGCTGCAAAGACGCTTGCCCTTATGAATGGCCTGCATGCAACCTTCATGGCAAAACCGATTGGAGGCATTAGTGGTACCGGTATGCATACCCATGGATCCCTGAGCAAGGAGGGAAAGAATATTTTCTTTGATCCAAACGCTGAGAACCAGTTATCCGAAACCATGCTCTATTACATCGGCGGGCTTATGAAACATGCAAAAGCTATTGCACGTCTCGGAAACCCAACCATCAACTCATATAAGCGTCTGGTTCCAGGATATGAAGCACCCGTGTATATCACCTGGAGTGCAGCAAACCGTTCCGCCATGATCCGTGTTCCTGCTGCCC
>CAZEWE010000021.1:22594-24167 GCA_964515765.1 uncultured Methanospirillum sp.
TATATCACCTGGAGTGCAGCAAACCGTTCCGCCATGATCCGTGTTCCTGCTGCCCGTGGTAACAGTACCCGTGCAGAACTCCGCAGTCCTGATCCAACCTGTAACCCATACCTGCTCTTCGCGGCTATGATTGCAGCCGGACTTGATGGAATAAAAAATAAGATTAAACCTCCGGCACCAACTGATGTCAATATCTATGAACTCACCGACGAGGAACGGAAGAAGAGAGGAATCGAGATGCTTCCGGGATCACTTATCGAGGCCAATGATGAACTCTTAAAAGATAAGGTCATCTGTGATGCACTCGGTTCCCATATCGTAGAAAACCTGACTACAATTGCAATTGCAGAGACTGATGCATTCAGGCTGACTGTCCACCCATGGGAAGTAGAACGGTATATCAATAACTTCTAATCTTTTTTTCAGCCCTGCTTTTTTCACGAATAGGAATTATTCTTCTGTCCTTCTCCAATATCTGCCAGAATGGAAGGATTAGACTTTATAGTTACTAAATTAACGTATATACAATGGAAGTCCCCAGGGAACAGGTCTGTATTCTTATTCCCACTCTGAATGAAGAACCAACTATAGGTCCACTTATTAAAAAATTTCATGATATCGGGTATACTGATGTGCTCGTCATTGATGGAAACAGTACAGATGATACCAGAAAGATTGCCCAGGAATCCGGCGCTACGGTAATAGTTCAAAAAGGGAAAGGGAAAGGCACTGCATTTATTCAGGCCATTGAATATATCTCCAGGCCATATGTTGTACTTATTGATGGTGATAATACCTATGACCCTGCAGAAGCAGACGATCTGGTACTTCCCCTCCTGTCCGGATTTGATCAGGCCCTGGGAAACCGCCTTATTCCGCCCAATCATATATCATTTAACCGTCTGAATCTTTTTGGCAATCGTATTTTAAATTGGCTGTTTAAAGTAAGTCATGGTGGGTATCTCTATGATATCCTGACCGGGTACCGATCCTTTACCCTTGCATCTCTTCAACGAATGCGACTCCATGAAGAGGGTTTTGGCATTGAGACTGAAATCTCATCAGAATCCATTCGAAATGGCGATAAGGTAGCTGTTGTTCCCGTTTCATATGGTATCCGGATAGGGAGCGATACGAAATTAGATCCCATTCATGACGGATTAAAAATTGGCCGGACTATCTACCGGTTAGCAAAGATGAATAACCCCATGTTTTATTTTGGGCTCATCGGTTTCGTGTTTCTGCTTTTTGGTGGAGGAATTGGTGTTTACATCGTGTATGAATGGCTTTTAAAAATTGATCATATTCCGCTCACAATCCTCTCGGTGACCCTGATTATTGTCGGCATTCAGATCATTATGTTCGGCATACAGGCAGATATTCAGCTTGCAAACCAGCGGGAATTCCTTCATGAAGTTCAAAAACTTCGAAAAGAACGATAAAATTAAGGAACGGATTGTAACATTTATCTGTGATTATCGATAATATAGTTGGTGCACCTGCGGTAATAGTCTAGCGGCAGGACAGGGGCTTCCCAAGCCCTTAGCCCGGGTTCGATCCCCGGTTACCGCAT
>CAZEWE010000022.1:0-14981 GCA_964515765.1 uncultured Methanospirillum sp.
TGATCAAGCTGCAAAAGCGGAGTCTGAAGATGCAGGAAGAGATGGTCTCCGCTCTTCGTGACATGAAAAAAGAGTCAAGAAAGCGTCGTGAAGTTCTCGAACGGGTAATAGAAGCGATTCATACCCAGGGAGTAGGATAATGAAAGTAAAAAAGCCAGAGTTTCCGGTAGTCCTTTCCAGTCTGACTTCCGGTATGGTTGTAGATATCAGGGCTCTTGAACAGATATCAGTCCGGGAGTCATGCGAGATAATTCTGTATTTTGAGAAAGACCTTGCATACAACTCAACCTATGAGAAGGATTTACAAGAGTATGGGACGTTTGAGGAGCATGAACGCCCCTTTATCCCGCTCAAGCTCTTTCTTGAGATCCAACGGGAGATGAATCCCCTGTTCAATGATGCCCTGAAATCAATCCCGCTTGAAGTGACCATTGTCCGGATTGAACAGGCCGGGGAAAACCCTCGGATAATCGGGCTCCTTCCATTCCTTGATGAGATGGATATGTCCTGATTTACCGGTTATCTCTTTGATCATTACAACCTATTTTTTAGATATGTCCTCTTAACAGGGTCTGTGACATCGATGATTCCCATCTCTTTAAATATTAAACTTCATGCTGCTATATATCTGATTGAAATTTATATTCCACATTTTATGATCCGATGCTAATATCTTGAATGAAGGTGAAGAATCTTTGTAGTATGGCAGTCAACATGGGTCGTACCGCCGGGTCAACACTTCGGGAACAATTTTTGACACTGAAGGTTATGGCAGGCAACATCAGGTCACAGGAACAGTTCCTCATGATGGTAGACCGGGAACAGATCATTCCTGATATGGCCCGCCGTCTCTCAAAAGAAGCCATTACAGGAGATCTGATCTCGAATAAGAGGGTTCTTCTGGATTTTTTATATAATATGCTGGCACGAACCGGTCCGAATGAACCAGAACTTGATATTGAGTTTCATTATATCATCATCGGAAAAGGGTTCTTCGAGGTTGACAAGAGCGTCCTCTGGATGGAAGAGTATGAGATAGCAATTCCATTTGAAATCGGAGAAAGACTCGGAAAGAACATCGTCGGTGAGGATGCAGCAGATGCCGTCAAAAAAATAATGACCTTTTACAAAGCAGCTGAGGCCAGGTTTGACCGTGAACACTTTGGAAATCTGGATCGGTGTTCGCTGCTCATCCTGGAAGAACATTATCCCCAGTCTTCATGGCATATCAGGATGAGACTCCCGGCTAAGATCCTCAATGACTACCCGGTCAGTATCTGACCACTTTTCTTCTCGGTCTGTCCTGGATATGAGATGTGTTTAATCTCTCCCAGGTTTTTCAGCACATTGTCTGTCCGTGCCACTATCTGATGAAGCCGGTAGGTCTCCTCAGATGAGGCAAGAAATCTGATCTCCTTAATAGTATCAATCACTTCTTCAAGGAGATTTCCTGATGAGTCTGAAAGACCTGGCCCGGTCCCGGTGCTGGTCTCGCCTGGCAGGATGATGGCAACGATAAAGTGAAGGAGTCCCTTTTCAACAATAGGCAGCATGTCAACCCGGTACCGGCGGGGTGTTCCTTTCACCTGAACCGGTCCTGTAATCGAAAATCCTTTTCCCTCTTTAAACCGGTCCTTTCCTGATATCCAGATCTTTTTACACAGATCAGGCAGATCTTCAATACTGGATGCAGTCGATTCATAACTCCCCGATACTGATCGGAAAAAATTCCTGAACGCTGAATTTGTAAATGCAATAGTGCCATTTGTGTTCAGAAGGATAATCGGATGAGGGATTGCCTGGACTGCAAGGATTCCCAGCCGTAAATCCGGTGGCCGCTGAGGGGCAGGTGCCGGAACCGGAGCTGGAGTCGGCGTTCTCTCCTCCGCCCTTCTTTCAGGAACCTGGGGTGGTTCTTCAGGCTCATTTCTGGCAGCGGTGGTGCGGTAGAGTTTATGCTTGTGCGCCACCATCTCGATATTACTGTAGAGTTCCCGCTCTTTGAATGGCTTTATCAGGTATCCGAACGGTCCTGACTCAACCGCCCGTTTTATGGTATCTTCGTCTGAGTGGGCGGTCAGGTATATACTCGGGATATTAAATTGCTGGTAGATCAGTTTTGCCGTCTCAATACCGTCCATGTCGCCCTGGATACGGATATCCATGAGTATCAGGTCCGGACGTTTTTCCCGTGCGATCTCGATAGCTTCCCTGCCGTCAAAGGCGCTGCCAACAACTTCATACCCTAGTTCTTTCAGGGTTTTCTCCAGCATGACTGAAGTTACCGCTTCATCCTCAACGATCAGGATACGCCGCTGACTCATAATTTTACCCTGCCTTCCTCCATCTTTGGAAATATTATCGTAAATGTAGTCCCTTTCTCACTTGTTATGTCAAGTTTGCCCCGTAACTGGTGGGTCAGCTGGGATGTCAGCTCCATGCCAAGGGACTGGCTTTTTCTGACATCAAAATCCTTTGGGAGACCTTGTCCATCGTCTGCTACCTGCAGGTGGTAGGATGATGCATCCTGGGTAAATGAAATCCTGATCTCCCCTTCCCCATCCGGTTTAAATGCATATTTTACTGCATTCATTATGAGCTCATTCAGGATAAGTCCACATGGTATACACCGCTCAATGTCAAGGACGATATCGGGATCAACCGTGACACGAAGGTTCAGCCGTGCAGAGATCCCCTCATATTCCTGTTTAAAGTGATCAACCAGTCTGCTTATATATTCTTCTACCCGGATCTTACCAATATCCCTGGAGTTATATAATAACTCGTGTATGGATGCCATCGTGTAGACCTGGTTCCGGCACTCCTGGATGATCTCCTGTGCCCGGGGATCCTGGATTCTCATTGACTGGAGTTTTAAAATGCCTGATATTATCTGCAGGTTATTTTTAACCCGGTGATGCACTTCCTTGAGCAGGAGTTCCTTCTCATGCAGTGAGGTGATGATCTGCTGCTCGGTCAGTACCCGGTTTGTCACATCATTATAGATAAGAAATATCTCAAGGTCCGTTCGTTCATATCCGACTGGTGAACTGCTGAGAAAAATATCAAAATACCGCTTCCCGAACGGGTACGTGATGGCACATTTCTGCAGGGTCCGTGATTTTTTATCTTCAAGCATCCCGGTGATCGCTTCCAGCAGTTCCGGATCAGCCTTTTTGAATAATCCCTGATATGTAGTACCAATTAACTCAGTCTTCTTTTTTTGTTCAATCTTTTCAGCAGCACTATTGAGATCAACGAGGATGGTATTCCTGATGGTGCCGTCACTTTTAAAAATGAGACATCCTGCAGCCATCAGCATAAAGAGCGTCTTCAGGCGGGTATGGAACATCCGGACCTGGTCATCAAGGGCCTTTTGTCTGGTGATGTCCATGATAATGCCCTCAATTCCATCAAGGTTTCCATCAGAATCAAATGTACCGGTTCCCTGCTCCGATACCCACCGGTATTTGTTATCTCTGGTCGTAATCCGGTACGTGAGTCTGAACCTGACATTTTTCTGGACCGCCCGGGTAATGACTTCAAGGATCCTGACCCGGTCCTGTGGATTAATAAATGATCCCCAAGAACGGACGGTATTATGCATAATATCGCGGGGGTAGTATCCGGTAAGATTGAAGACTGCCTCACTGACAAATTCCATCGTCCGCTCTTCATCAATAGATCCCTGGTACACCATGCCAGGAAGGTTCCGGATCATGGCCTTCATCCGGTTTTCGCTGTTCCGAAGTGCCTCTTCAGCCAGACGGTCTGAAATATATCCTGACACCTGAACAACGATATCGGTGATGAAACGCTGAAGGGAGAGGCCATAGGAACTTTGCCGGGAGGATGTGAAGATGTGCACCACTCCGATAGTCTTCCCATGGTGGGTCATACTGATGCATCCATCTGAGCGGATTCCTTCATTCTCAAACAGGATTGGGCTCACTGCCCTGATATCCTCCTCATCCCGGAACATCGGAGTCTTCTGGTGTATGACCGAATGAAGCATCTGCTGCACCTGGGACTGGACCCGCTCACTGGTGTAGTGTTCGGACGATCCGCTGATGATGGCAATGTTCAGGGTTTTCTCGTCAAAGAGGTAGATTGCCACACCCTCCATGCCGGATACATCAAGGATGGCACGGGTGCAGATAAGAAGCGTCTCCTCAAGGCTTTTGGCATTCGCATTGGCAAGAGCGAGATCACGCTGGATCTTCAGGTTTCTCTCTGCTCTGAAGAGTTCAACGGCTTTCGTGACATCATGGGCCAGCTCGGCAAAAACAACCTGGGGAAGATTTTCTTTCTGCACATAAAAGTTGGCCCCGCTGTTCATCGCTTCTATTGCGATATCTTCCTTTTCCTTGATGGTAAAGAGGATGAAGGGAATAGCGCTATCAATCTCCCGAATTTTTCGAAGGAGGGTGATGCCATCCATCAGGGGCATAGAGTAATCAGAGATGATCGCATCAATCTGCTGGCTCTGAAAAATTTCCAGGGCCTCTTTGCCTGATTCGGCAGTTACTGTTAAAAAACCATATTTCTGCTCGAGAATGCGTCGTTCGAGATCAAGGAGATCTGGTTCATCATCGACCAGGAGTATGCGGATCATCAGGCTACTTCAAAATGAGCTATGCAGTCAGTTAACCATATTGATCGGTGAGAGGGACCCATCACCTGATCTCACGGGCTATTGAACAGAACAGGGTAATCGGACCAGCGGTGAAAAAGGTCCGGGAGACCTCAACCGGGATGATTGTCCCGTCCCTGCGGACATGGGTAGAAGTCACCCGCGATATTCCCGGCTCCTGCTCTGCCTGCTCCCACATCTCCTCCCAGATCTCCGGGGTTATCTTCTGGTTGATATCAAAGACCGATATCGCTGCTATCTCTTCCTTCGAATATCCGAGCAGCCTGCAACTGGTCTCATTGGCCCGCCAGAGATCTCCTGATCGTTCAAAGAGGAGTATTGAGTCGGATGCATGGTTAAACGCAGCCTCGATGATGAGAAGTTCACGTTCTATCCGCTCCCTTCTGGCTATCTCTTTCATCAGGTCCTGGTTTGCCTGTCGCATCTCCTTGGTCCGCTGTTTTACCAGGGCCTCAAAACTGGCATGGAAGGTATTGAGTTGTTCTTCCAGGTGTTTTTCCCGTGAGATATCGTGACCCACGGCAAGATAGCCGGAGAGTTTTCCATCCTGTGTGAAAATGCCACGGTAGGTCCACTCCTCAAAGGACATCATCCCATCCGGTTGTATTGCCTTAAATGAGATGGTCTGGGAGGGAGTAGTTGGGGTTATATCCCGTTTCATCTTTGAGAGCCGCTCAAGATCCTCATGAGAGATGACTGGTTCATAGGGAAACCCAAGAAGTTCTTCCGGCTTTCTATCCATTCTGACACAGAAGGGATGGTTCACCCGTTTTAGTATACCGTCCGGCGTGCACCTGAAGACAAACTCGTTCAGATCTTCAGATACAACCTTCAGTTCCTTCTCACAGATCTCAACTTCCTTCCTGGCAATGGCAAGATCAGTGACATCCTGTATCAGAAAGGCACACCCTGCCCGACCGTCATCAAAAACCACCGGTATGATTCGAATATGCAGATTTCTCTGGTCTTTCTTATCCGGTGTCGTGATATCTATCTCTGCAAACGTTCCAAGGACTGCCCGCTTGCATAAATCAGCCATCGCCTCATCATACAGTGGGGACATTTCCTTGTCGGTCAGTTCCATTCCGGTGATATCCCCTTCGATTCCATATGCTGCAAGGTCAGGGGAGAATTCCTTGACGGTGAGCCTGGTTGTGAAAAGGATAAAGGGACCCTCATAAAAACTGCGAAGCACTGCAGCAGGCACCCGGTTTGACGGATGGTATACTTTTGAGGTCCCCATGATCCGGAGATCTACGTCCCCCTTCATCTGGAGCATATCAAGATATTTTGCTGCAGTTGTCCGGTGCAGATGTAATTGCTTTGAAATATCGGTTATTGACAGTCCTTGTGGAGATCCATGCAGTAATTCTTTTATTGTCTGGATATCCTCGTAATCTCCAATCATCTTTCCTCTCCTGTCTGCCCCGGTATCAGGGATGTGAATGTCGTACATAATCATCCGGTTTACTCCCTGATAAATCTGTTCAGAAGGATCCCTTTTCGGAGATCTCATGTGATGAAGAAATCTTCACATAATTTACGTAATGATTGGATTTATTGGCCTGAATCCGATTGGTTATATGTACAACATATCTGTACTACGTATGCAAAAAATTAATTTATACGCGAACCTTCTATTTTTAGATGCTTAGCATAATCCTGATGGAATGTACCTGCCAAGGAGAGGTATACCCTGGAATGAACGACGAACAATCAGGTCTCATATTACGTGGAGTTGGATAATGTCCGAAGATTTTGAGGTCATTTTAAACACGAAGTCATATCTTCCTGATCCGGATTACAAAGCCCAGTCACATCTGGGTGATTACAAAAAAGCATACCAGGAGTTTCTGAACAATCCGGAAGGTTTCTGGGATCGGATGGCCAGGGAGATTGAATGGATAAATCCCTGGGATAAGGTCCTTGAGTGGGATTACCCATATGCAAGGTGGTTTTCGGGGGGTACCCTGAATATCACCACCAGTTGTCTTGACCGGCACATCAAGGCTGGGAGAAGGAATAAACTGGCTCTTATCTGGCGGGGGGAGGATGGTGAAGAGCGGGTATACACCTACCGGCAGCTGCACCGTGATGTGATGCGGTTTGCAAATGCCCTGAAAAGACTTGGTGTACAGAAAGGTGACCGAATCTGCTTTTATATGCCGCTGGTCCCTGAGCATATCATCGCACTGTTAGCCTGTGCACGGATTGGTGCGGTTCATTCTATTGTATATGCAGGATTTGGAGCCGAAGCACTGCATACCCGGATTCGCGATGCTGAAGCAAAAGTGGTCATCACGGCAGATGTCGGAAAACGGAGGGGGAAAGTCATCTCGCTTCGGAGCATCGTCGATGATGCCATCAGGAATGCACCAAGTGTTGAGAAAGTCATTGTTTTATGCCGGGAGAAATGTTCGGTTGAGTTATACTCCGAGATGGAGGAGGATTTTTACAGCCTTCTTGAGGGTGTGGATACAGAATGCCTGCCTGAAGAGATGGATGCAGAAGATCCGCTTTTTATCCTCTATACCAGCGGAACAACCGGCATGCCAAAGGGCATTGTTCATACCTGTGGCGGGTACGCGACCGGGGTACATTACACCTCACGGTATATCTTTGACCTGAAGGAGAATGATGTCCTGTGGTGCACGGCAGATACCGGCTGGATCACCGGGCACAGTTATATCGTCTACGGGCCTCTCTCTGCAGGTGCAACGGTGGTCATCACCGAAACAACCCCGGACTGGCCCGACCCCGGCATCTGGTGGAGCATCATCGAAGAACTCGGCGTTACGATCTTTTACACAGCACCGACAGCTATCCGGATGTTCATGCGGGTCGGAGAGGAATGGCCAAACAAGTTCAATCTTGACTCGCTCAGGATCATCGGTTCAGTTGGTGAACCACTCAACCCGGAGGCATTTGAGTGGTACTACCGGGTTATAGGAAAGAACCGGATACCGGTACTTGATACCTGGTGGCAGACCGAGACCGGGATGCACATGATCACAACCCCTCTTGGCGAGCCGATGAAACCTGGGTTTGCCGGGCTTCCTGTTCCGGGTATTGAGGTAGATGTCGTGGACAAGGATGGGAACAGTATGCCACCCGGGCAGGGCGGTCTTCTGGTCATTAAAAAACCCTGGCCATCCATGATGAGGACCGTGTACCGCAATGACGAACGGTACCGCAAGTACTGGAACCAGATACGGAATTATTACACC
This sequence comes from uncultured Methanospirillum sp., assembly GCA_964515765.1. Lineage (GTDB taxonomy): Archaea > Halobacteriota > Methanomicrobia > Methanomicrobiales > Methanospirillaceae > Methanospirillum. The sequence goes on from CAZEWE010000022.1 coordinate 7,882, forward strand.
GCAGGAGATCTGGCGGTGAAGGATCAGGACGGGTACATCATGATCCTCGGCAGGTCTGACGACATCATCATCGTGGCAGGTCATAACCTTGGGACCGCAGAGGTTGAATCAGCTCTGGTTGAGCATGAGGCAGTTGCAGAAGCGGCGGTCATCGGTGTTCCGGATGAGATCAAGGGCCAGGCGGTTAAGGCATTTGTTATCCTTGTCAAAGGGTATGAACCAAGCCAGAAGCTCGTGTCTGAACTAACCTATCATGTGAGGATGAGTATCGGACCGATTGCCATGCCTGCTTCGATAGAATTTGTCGATACTCTCCCCCGTACGAGGAGCGGGAAGATTATGCGAAGAATCCTCAAGGCAAAGGAGATGAACATGGATCTTGGTGATACCTCCACGCTGGGGGAGTAAGCTAAAAAAAAGGGGTGAAAAAATGACTGAAGAATCAACATTGACAGATACTGGTGATACTCGTATATGGGGTATGGAAGCAGAGAAAGGCAGATGGATCCTGGTTTTTCTCGGGATGGTTATCAACCTCTGTCTCGGAACGGTGTACTCATGGTCTGTATTTGTCGGACCGCTGACTGAATATTTCACAAAAACCCTTGGGCAGGCGGTGACCGCAAGTGAGATCCTGATGCCCTTTTCGGTTTTCCTGGCGTGTTTCGCGATAGCAATGCCCCTGACCGGAAAGTACCTTGATATCTACGGTCCCCGGAAGATAATCATGGCCGGTGGAATACTGACCGGGCTCGGGTGGGTTCTGGCCTCGTTCTCCACGTCGGTTCTCATGCTCTACGTCCTGTACGGAGTTGTAGGCGGTCTTGGTGTGGGAATTGCCTATGGTGCCCCGGTTGCAGCGGCTGCCAGGTGGTTTCCTGACCGGCGGGGATTTGCTGTCGGTCTTGTCCTGCTGGGATTCGGGTTCTCAGCATTTATCACGGCAAACCTGGCTGGTGTCTTAATCGGGATGACCGGTGTCATGGGAACGTTCAGAATATTTGGCATCTCATTTATTATCCTGACCCTCCTCCTGGCAATACCGTTTAAATTCCCTCCACCAAACTGGACTCCGAAGGGTTTTTCCGGATCGGCAGCTGCAGCCGCATGTGCCTGTTCTGCAGCCCTTCCGGAGATGGTCAGGTCCGGACGGTTCTACGCTCTCTGGATCTGCTATTTCATCGGCTGTCTGGCTGGTCTCATGGCGATATCCATATCAAAACCGGTGGGATCAGAGGTGGTCGGGATTGAGGCAGCTCTCGGGACCATGCTTGTCGGGTTCTTTGCCATCTTTAATGGTGGAGGACGGCCGGTCTTCGGTGCACTGACCGATAAGATAAACCCCCGGAATACGGCAATTGTCTCATTTGTCCTTATCGGTGGAGCATCGTTGCTCCTTGCATCTGTCCCGTCAGTCCCGGTCTACATCATTGCATTTGCCCTGCTCTGGGGGTGCCTCGGCGGGTGGCTTGCAATAGCTCCGGCTTCAACAGCCAGATTCTTCGGGACCGGCGATTATCCACGATGTTATGGGGTCATCTTCCTGGCATATGGAGCAGGTGCAATCGCAGGACCGCAGATAGCAGGATACATCCGGGATGCAACCGGTTCATATCTTGGGGTGTTTCCGGTTGTTGCCGTGCTTGCCCTCATCGGAATCATAACGGCCTTTTTCATGAAGGAAAAATAACCTTATTTTTAACCGGCATTGTTCTTTGCCTTGAAAAACAACCTGTGAGAAATGATTGATTCAATCAAAACCTTCCACCGGATTTTGTACCTGGTCCTTCTTATCCTGCTTGGCATCGTTCTTGTCGTTTCGGTCATCAATCTTGGAATAATCGTATTCAAATTTCTTGTCGATGATGGCGGATATATCCTGGAGAGTCATGAAATGATCCAGATATTCGGGTATTTCCTCCTGGTTCTCATCGGCATTGAGTTTTTCGAGTCAATCCTGACCTATCTTCGTGATAATGTTATTCACGTGGAAGTTATCGTCATGGTGGCGATGACAGCAGTAGCACGAAAAGTAATCCTTCTCGATTCAGAAGTGAGCGATTTCCACCTGATGGGTCTTGGATTCCTCATATTGTCCCTGGGTATTGCGTATTACCTTATCCGCAAATCAAACCGTGAGAAGATACAAGAAGAACTTGCGAAAAGAACGAACAAAACTGATTGATAACCGGTTCAATAAAAAGAATTGTGAATGTATGGATATTCCATACGTTTCTTATTCAGACTTTTTCTACCGTGATTTTTACCCGGTCGCCTGGCTGAAGTCCATGCCCTTTCGGAACATCGATGTTAAACCAGAGGACTTTGGGATCATGCTGGGTGTTGTCCTGTGACATCAGGCAGTCTTTAAACTCATTAATGTCTCCGACAAATTCCAGTTCTGATTCAAATGAAATAATCTCCTTCATACTTATGCGTGCGGGAAAAAAGGATTTAATTCTTTACCGGGGAAACCATCCAGGTGGTGCTGTTTGAATAGCTCCACTTGACAATGGTGAGTTCCTGACAGATATCTGCAAGGATCGCCATGTTGGTCCCCACTTCCTTGGAAGACAGCCCCAGGTCTTTCGCAATATACTTGGACTTGAAGTAATGTCTTCCAGATTCGAGCCCTTTTCTGAGATAGGTAATAAGCCGCGACTGCGTCTCATTGTACTTCTCTCTAAATTTTATGTGTGATGGCATTTTGAGACCTCCATCAGCGTACTTTACACATTCGATTGCAGGAATTTAAAGTTACCCTAATTATCATGATTTATCATGATTAATATCAGGCCGTTGGAAACTCTCCTATTTTCTCTGATAGGCGTGCAATGACCTCTTCCCGCATTCCTTCGACGAATTTTATGCTTCCAACAACCAGATGCCCGCCTCCGTTCACTCCTGCTCCTGATATCTCGTCACGAAGTTCGCGAACCATCTGTGGGATATTCATAAGCACGCCACGGGACCTGAGTACAACAAAATCAGGCCCGAATCCAAGCGTAACAACCGGCTGACCTGCGTATTGCTGGCATAACCGGTCATGGACCTCGCCGCAGGTTTTTCCCGGTGGCGGGAAGGTGAACTTGTGAGCATGAATCTCCACATCAATCTGGAAGAGGTGCGCTCCATTCGCAAGGGTTGAAGCGACCACATGCGGCATACAGGTCTTTACCTGTTCTCCGATGGCAAACTCTGCCTCTGCAACCAGCAGGTCAACCATGTTCCGGTACCGGTCATGATCCCCGTTCAGGTCCAGAATGTCCTTGATAAGTTCCTTTCCGTCGTTAAACCTGAGATAGAACTGGATGTAATCAAGTGATAGCGCTATCTTTCTGCAGTCCTCTTCACTGTACCGTTCTGCAACCAGGTCCAGGTACTGCTTTCGTTCAGGGGCTTCGCTCCGATCTGCGACTCCTGCAACCGCTGCAATATGGCGTATCTGGTGGTCCACGTTCGGGAAGATAAACCGGGCGATCTCGGTACCCAGCATACCTGCAGTGATCCCGTAATCACCATCAACATGGTAGGGGTTTACGTGGGCGTTGAGGTACTGGTCCACAATCTCGTCCGGATGATGGTGATCAAAGACGATCATCGGGATCCCGTATACCTTTGCCATCTTCATAGCCGGCAGATCTTCTTCAGTTGAACCATTGTCGGTCAGCATGATGAGTGGCATCTTCTGTCCGAACCTGATGTTGTCCCGGGTTGCATAATCCAGGTCACGGACGATGTCTTCTATCTCATAGAATGGAGCTTTCGAGGGGGCACGTTTGAAGAGGTAGTTGGCGGTATCATAGTCCCCGCCAGAGTCGTTGATGAGAGCTACGACAGCCTGCTCTATGGCAACCGCTGAACAGATCCCGTCTGCATCCGCATGGTGACGGAGCAGAATAGGCTGGGCGGTAAAGACAGCACGCCGGATCTGCTTTGCGATCTTCCTCATCTCCGGGCGAAGCCGTTCAAGGACCGGGCTGTCGATTAACATGGGGATATCGGCAGGTTCTGCCCGGTCATCGATAGCCTGCTCAATCCGGTCAAGCACCTCTTTTGCCTCTGCCCCGTGCAGGACCTCCAGCCGTGCCAGTTCAACCTGGACCTGACCGCCCCGCATCATCACATCTCCGGTTGCCCGGACAGTATCTCCCTGGTTTGCCTCTGGGAATGCACGTTTGCCTGCCTCAATAAATCCTGCGGCATTCTCAGTGCCACTCTCATCGACAAGGGTAAAGATGGTCGGCCCTGACGTCTGTTTAATCTGGGCTACCTGACACTCAAGCGTGACTGTTCTTCCAACTTTCTTATCAAGTTCCTCAAGCTTTGTAGTCCGTCGTTTGCATACGACTGGCTGAATCTGGTATGAGGAGATGACGATCTCTTCAAGGTCGATATTTCCATTGTCCCGGATATTTCCTACCCTGACAATGACGGTGTCACCCTCACGGTGACTCATCAGCATATTGGATTTATGGATAAGTCCCTTGATTGAACTATTCAGAAATACGAACGCACCAAAGTTTGCAAAACCCTGGATTGTCCCGGTATACGTCTTCCCTATGACGATGTCTGTAATACTGCACCCATCGCCAAGGCTGTAAACTATTGTCTCTGTTCCTGTTGACATACTATTCACCAGAGCGAGATCCGGCCCGTCAGCCGGCAGCAGGAATTTTCAATAATTCTGCTCCATTGAAGGCGGAATGTAACGTTTCGCGTCAGAAGAATACCGCCTCCATGTGAGAAGCGGTTCATATGAGTAATGATAGTATCATCCTTCCTCCTATTTCAGGAGATCTGTCATTGGTAATTCCAGTCCGGAGCATTTTTTGCCGGGCCTTCCATTACAAAAAAATTATTCATCCCTGAACGGGACATCAAAAACGGTAAGATCGTCAGGAGCCAGGATCTCTCCTGAGAAATGAGTTTTTGCATCTGATACATGGGTGTCGGTTGATGTGTACCGGGTGCTGAAATGGAAGAGAGCAAGTCGGTGGGCCTTCAGGGTGTGAGCAACGATACCTGCCTCTGCCGCTGTTGCATGCATGAACTCTTTTGCCCGTTCCTCTTCCTGATGGTCAAAGGTAGCATCATGGATGAGAAGGTCAGCATCCTCTCCGATATCTGCAAGTTCTGAAAGGACCGGCCTTGTATCCCCGGTGTAAATGACTTTTCTGCCCGGTCTCAGCGGGCCCATGACCATTTCAGGAGTAATCACCCGTTCTTCGTCATCAGCGGTGATGGTAACCGGTGATCCCCGCTGCAGTTTCCCAAAGAGCGGTCCGGGCCTGATACCTAGTTCAATGGCACGTTCCCGATTGAACCGTCCGGGTCTCATATTCTCTTCAAAGATGTACCCGACTCCGGGAATTCCATGATCTGCTCCAAAGACCCGGATTGAGTATCCTTCATAGATGAGCAGATCACCGGCCCGGACCTTTTGTGATTCTACCGGGAAACCAAGCCTGGTCCTGCAAAGCCCTTTGATATCGTCCACCATCTCATGTACACAGTCCGGGCCGACGATCGTCAGTGGCTGCTCCCGTCCGTTAAAGGACATCGTCTGCAGAAGGCCGATTACTCCGAGGAAATGGTCGGCATGCCAGTGGGATATGTAGATAACTTCGGGAGAGAACCCTGCACGCGCTTTCATCATCTGCCGCTGGGCCCCCTCTCCACAGTCAAAGATCAGGTCATGAGACCCCCATTTTAAAAGAATGCAGGGAAGATTCCGGGATATGGTGGGAAGTGCCCCGGACGTTCCAAGAAAATAGATCTGCAGGGTCTCTCCGGCGATTATGTCCACCTCCGGACCTGGGCCAGGGATCGTTTCGCTTCCGGAATGGATCTTCCTTCTACCACAACAACCCCCTGGTAGTCCCTGATAAGGGCCTTTGACAGTTTATTCCAGTCGACCGTTCCTTCTCCGATGGCTAGATGTTCGTCTGATTTTCCGTGGTTGTCATGGATATGGACATGGGAGGCTGACTTTAGCACCTTGATAAAGTCGTTTACCTTCCCCATGGTATGTGCATGACCGAAATCAATCGTCATCGAGACACCTTCAATATCTTCTATGATCCCCTGTATCTCTTCAGGATATCGGCAGAGAAAGTCATGAATATCGGGCATGTTCTCAAGGCAGGCAACAACCCCGTATTCAGTCGCAGCTTTTCCTACCTCCCGCATGGCCTCTTTTTGCAGCTGCCAGATCTTTTCAGGAACAAGTTTACCAGTGCAGGAGAGGTAGCCTGGATGAATCGTCACCCGGTCGGTTATCTCTGCTGAGAGCCTGATGCACTCCGAGAGCTGTCTGACCGTCTCCCTCCAGATCGGATCATTGATGGCCGCCGGGTTCAGGTCACCAAAGGGAGCATGGACCGTTGCCTGCAGTGTTGTGGACCGGAGTGTCTCGATGACTCTCTCAAACTGATCTTTCTTCCCAAAATGGTAATTCCCGTCTGCACAGATCTCCCACCCGTCAAATCCGGCTTCTTCTATGCCATATATCCATGAGATGTCTTCCCAGACCTTTGACGATGACCCGAAATAGTATTTGAGACTCATGCAGCCTTCATCCTGGTCAGGTACTCCCTGACCTTTTCCTGGAACGCTTCCCTGGTTCCGGTGTTGTCTATTCTGACCGATGCAAGTTCCATTGCTCTTCCAAGACCAAAAGAACACTCCCGTTCATCCCTGGCGATGAGTTCACTGATATCCTGCAGGTCATCTGATCGTCCCCGCTCTGATAGCCGGGCAAACCGGGTGGTGAGCGGTGCTTCGATGGAGACAAGCGAGAATTCAGGAAATATTTCCGAGAACAGGGTCACCTCTGCATCTCCCCGAACTCCATCCACCAGGACCACTTCTGCCTGCTGCCGTGTTATAACCGGAACACAAACATGTGCAATTGCAGCCATTCCGTGTTTTTCACGAAGAGCCCGGGCCACAATACCCATACTCTCGTCTGTCGGAGGAAGACCCTGGTTCTTTACCTCTTCCCTGATGACATCGCCCATCACCACAACCGGAATTCCCATATCCTGTGCGATAGCGGAGAATTCACCTTTTCCTGATCCCGGCATCCCCACTACTGC
>CAZEWE010000022.1:15081-23181 GCA_964515765.1 uncultured Methanospirillum sp.
TTTCAAATAAACAAAAATGATGTCTCTTTTGTAAAAAAAAGCCTTTATGTATCTTCTAATGGAACATATAGGCTATGTCAATAGTCGAGGATGCAAGAAAAGGCATCATCACCGAAGAAATGAAGGTCGTAGCGGCTCAGGAAGGCGTTACTGAAGATTTTATCCGGCGGGGGATCGCAAGCGGCCAGATCGTCATCCCGGTTTCACCCTACCGGAAGGTCAAAATCTGTGGTATTGGTGGAGGCCTGAAGACCAAGGTGAACTGTTCAGTCGGAACCTCGACCGATATTGTTGATGTGGACATGGAAGTTGAGAAGGTCAGGGCAGGAGAGCGTGCCGGTGCCGATACCATTATGGAACTCTCAACCGGCGGAGACTTTGTCGAAATCCGGAAACGCTGCATCGAAGCAACCACCCTCTCCGTTGGCTCTGTCCCCCTGTACCAGGCATTTATCGAGGCAGCCAGAAAGGATGGTGCAGTCATTCATATGCGGGAGGATGACCTCTTCCGTATCACCGAGGAACAGGCAAAACTCGGAACCAACTTCATGGCAATTCACACCGGTATCAACCGGGTAACCCTTGAGCGGCTTCAGCGACAGGGACGGCACGGTGGTCTCTGCTCCCGTGGTGGTGCCTTCCTTACAGCCTGGATGCTGCACAATGACAAGGAAAATCCCCTCTATGCAGAGTTTGACTACCTGTGTGAGATCTTAAAAGAACACGAAGTAACCCTCTCAACCGGGAACGGAATGCGGGCCGGAGCTGTTCATGATGCAACCGACCGTGCACAGATACAGGAGCTTATCATAAATGCAGAGCTTGGTGACCGTGCCCATGAGATGGGAATCCAGGTCATCGTAGAAGGACCTGGTCATGTGCCACTTGATGAGATAGAAACGAATGTCAAACTGATGAAGCGGATGTCCGGTAACAAGCCGTTTTACATGCTCGGCCCCATCGTCACTGACATTGCTCCGGGATATGATGACCGTGTCTCTGCAATTGGTGCAGCCATGTCCTCCATGTATGGTGCCGATTTTATCTGCTATGTGACCCCTGCTGAACACCTTGCCCTGCCAAATGTGGAAGAGGTCTATGAGGGAGTCATCTCCAGCCGGATTGCAGCCCATGTCGGTGACATGATAAAACTCAACAAGCGTGAACAGGATCTTGCCATGGGACATGCACGTCGTGACCTTGACTGGGAAGCCCAGTTCAACCTTGCCATTAATCCGCCACGAGCCAGGCAGATCAGAAATGAGCGTGCATCAGCCGATACCGACGCCTGCACCATGTGCGGTGACTATTGTGCCCTCAAGATTGCAAATAAAGTCATCAAGAAGCTTGAGTAACCTTTTTTCCATTCCCTTTTTTAGAAACTATCTTGCATCCGAAGTACCATTGTCATGATATGGGTACGTCCGGATCTATTGCGCTTTCAACCAGAGGAGAAGGAGACATCGTTGATATCACCGACAGGGTGCAGGAGATTGCCCGCTCATCAGGGATTAAAACCGGTATATGTCACGTGTTTGTAATCGGGTCAACGGCAGCAGTCACAACCATCGAGTATGAACCCGGTGTTTTAAAAGATCTCTCACGTGCCTTGTCTGTCTCTGCCCCGTCTGATATCACCTATGCCCATGACAGCCGGTGGGGAGATGGAAATGGCAGATCGCATGTGAAGGCAGCTCTGGTCGGCCCGTCTCTGACCGTTCCTGTCCGGGATGGTGCTCTCGTCCTTGGAACATGGCAGCAGATTGTCCTGCTTGAACTTGACACCAGGGAACGGCGTGACCGGCGCCTTATGGTAACCGTACTGGGAGAATAGCGAATAGCATGTACGCTATGTGAAAAAAATGCCCTGGAGAAGATGGTATCTCCTCCGAAAACAGTATGTGAATTTAATCGAGCGGTACAGTCTCAAGCTGTGAGACAAGTTCCCAGACGCGGGTGCGTGCATGTCCTGGCATATTCGGGTCGCTGCTGATTTCATCTATCTTAGAAATTGCCTCTGCTGCCCGAAGGCCAAGCTGGCGATCCTGGTTCTGAAGAATAGTGCGGGTCTCGTCTGCTACACGGCGAATATTTCTGGGGATAGTGCCATCATCAATAATGGCAGATAACATCTGGATACAGATATCGATGGTTTGTTCTGGAGTTGGCATATTCTCACCTGCGTGAACCTTCGCTTATAAGTAGACCCCCACCCCATAAAACAGTACTGACCGATGACTGATACAAAAAGCCCTGATGAGATAATGGCTGAGTACCTCCTGAAGGGAGGGAAAATGCTCTCAAAGACCTGTCCTGTCTGCCATTCCCCGCTCTTTGAGTATAAAGGAGAGACCCGGTGTGTGGTCTGCCAGGAAGAACAGGATGCACAATCCCGGAAGACAACACGACCAGCACCGGTTTCATCTTCCAGGTCCGGCCCGGATGGAGCGATACAGGAACCTGTTGCACCCGGAGGCCTGGAAGATGAGTTTGCCCTGACCCTTCGTACCCTGCTTATCCAGGCACGCGAGGAACAGGACAGCACCCGGATCCTGAATCTTATGGAATCCGTTAAGAAAGGTGCAGAAGCGTATGCTCTTCTCCTCTATGGATATGGACGACGGGACAACTCGTAAATCATCTCCGCTTTTTTTGCCCCGATACCCGGAACCTGGAGCAGGTCCTCTTTTTCCGCATCCACAATTGCTTTGAGCGATCCAAAAGCAGTGAGCAGGGCACGGGCATATTTAGGCCCAAGATCCGGGAATGCGCTCATGATGGCCTCCTGGGCGGTTGCAAGACTCTCATATGTTTCCTTCTGGCTGGATCCCCGCTCTTTGTATCCGTTCTCTTCTTCACGACGTGCAAGAACCAGGAGCAGGTCTGCGGTATCGCCAGCATCTCTGGACTGAAAGATGGTGATCCCCATCGTGACAGAAATGGCAGCAAGCGCCCCCCGGATCGCATTCGGGTGGATATCCCGCTGGGCGTAGATATCACCACCTTCGATTATCAGGACCGGTTTTGGGCAGACCCGTGCCATGTCTCTGAGTTGATCCAGAAGATCCCGGTCGATAAGACTGTCCACAAAGTCACGCGATGTCTTTCGCTCAACAAGGATACGGTCACCGATCTTGTAATCTCCTTGTAAAAGCCGCTCGATACGGATAACAGCACCGGAAGATGAGAGATGCTCGGCAACCTTTGAGACCAGTTCACGGTCATCGATGATGATCTTCGGACCTGAGAAGAACTCCTCCTGTGCTGCTTTGGCTTTCTGCAGTTCATCCTGGTCAAGGGGCAGTGCAGTCTGGAGGATCTTCTTCTCATGGCCGGTCAGATTTTTCATGCCGGTTGCCATGGCCTTCTCCCGTCTTCTGGATACAATCTGAAAGGTCTCATCAGCCGTCTTTCTGGTAACCAGAACGATGATCCGTCCGGTACTGTGGCGCCCGGTCCGCCCCTTTCGCTGGATGCTCCGGATCTCTGAAGGGACCGGCTCATAGAAGATGACTACATCGGTTGACGGGATATCCAGACCCTCTTCTCCGACGGATGTGGCAACAAGGACGGAAAACTCCCCTTCACGGAACCGGCTGATGGTTGCAATCTGTCGCTTCTGGGAAAGGCCTTTCTCCTGGTCCTTGTTCGCTTTCCCGACAAACCGCTCTGCAGAAATTCCTGCTGCCTGCAGCGTATCGACCACCATCTTGACCGTGTCCCGGTAGGTGGCAAAGATGATGATCCGGGTATCTGGTGATTCTTCAAGAATGGACCTGACCAGTTCAGGGAGTATGAGGAGCTTGGGGTGGCATTCCTCCTTCCATTCGATGGAGCGGTTCAGGAGCCTCATGAACCGGGGATCATAGGCGATCCGCTTTGATGCTTTTGATCCGCCTGGTGCATTCCCCTCAGCAAGGAGCTTGTTGAGATAGGCTTTCAGGACCATGCAGCCCTGTGACTCTGCAAGACCAATGGCATGCCGGAGTTTCATCAGTTCAGCATGGATACTGGCTGCGGCAAATCCTGATGCATCCCGCTCTGCAATCCGCTGCTGGATGATGGCAGAGATCTCCTGAAGTGCCTTCATCGAAAGGGAAGCCTGATCAGTGACAGGAAATCCTGCCTGTTTGAGCTGGGAAAGCCGGTCTGCAACGAGCGCCTTCAAATCTTCAAGTGCTGCTTTCAGTTCAGGCGGGAGGTCAACATGGATGATCTCCACGTCCTTCTCATGAACATAAGGTTTGACATCCGGATCAGCCTCGGTCCTGCTCTCAACCGCCTTGATATGCAGGTTTTCCACGATATCGGAGATCTTCTCCTTGTTTCCGCCAGGAGATGCTGTCATGGCAAGGATGAGCGGATCTTTCGCGGTCTGCATGTACCGTTCGGCCAAAAAGACATAGGCATAATTTCCGACTGCCCTGTGTCCCTCGTCCACTATCAGGAGTGAGACATCGGTGAGATCGTACCTGCCCGCGATGAGATCGTTTTTAATGACCTGCGGAGTTGCAAGGACCATCGATGCTGCCATCCACTCTGCAGTCCGCTTTTCCGGAGATGCTTCACCGGTGAACATCGCAAACTTTGTCTTTTCATCACCGGGAATGGCAAGATGTGCCTGAAAATAGCGAAGATGCTGCTCGACGAGGGGTTTTGTCGGGGCCATCATCAGCACCTTCCCCCCGTTCTGGTACAGGCGTGACGCTGCAACGATGAGCGCAATTGCTGTCTTTCCAAGGCCGGTCGGGATGACAACAAGTGTATTTCCCTCAAGAGCATTCATGGAGATGGAGAACTGGTATGTTCTCTTCTCCATTGTCTCAGGGACAACAAAAGGATGGGAGATATATTCCATCAGATGAGTGAAGAGAATGAGCTTTTGCCCCTGATAAGGGCTGGGATCAGATCAGCAAGCTGGTCCTTTGGAATCCGTACCTGCTGCATGCTGTCCCGGTCACGAAGGGTAACCGTCTGGTCCTCAAGTGAGTCATAGTCAACCGTCACGGCAAATGGTGTCCCGATCTCATCCTGCCTGCGGTACCGGCGACCGATGGCTCCGGAGTCATCATATTCGGCAAGGATACCCTGCATCTGAAGGGATCGTGCAATCTCTTTAGCCATAACATCAAGACCGTCACGGGCCATGAGTGGGAATATTGCAGCCTGCACCGGTGCAACCCTGCTTGGGAACCGCATGACCTTCCTGACCTCACCCTCGACCTCCTCTTCGAAGTAGGAATGCTCAAGGACGGCATAGATCATCCGGTCAATCCCGTAACTGGGTTCGATGACATGGGGCCGTACGTCAACACCACGGACATCAACCTCCTCTTCCTTCACCTCATAGAGGTCAGCCGGGACAAAGATCTCTTCTCCGTCAACAACAACGGTTGCACCATCTGGCCCTGGTGTCACTTCCTGCAGGGCATCAGAGATGGCTTTTGCTTTTCCCCGGTATTTTGGACCAAGTACACCCATGTTGGCATTGATGACACGCCTTTTCTCCCTTCGTGGCTCGTCAAACTGGATATATGCGGTAAAGGAGTCGCCACTCTGATCAGCATGAGCCTTCAGGTCATAATCTGTCCTGTCTGCAATACCAACCGTCTCAACCCAACCGAACCGTTCAGAGAGAATCTCAGCATCCCAGCAGTCTTCTGCGTAATGGGCACGTTCATCCGGCAGGTGCTGGCGGAACCTGAGCCTTTCTGGGATTACTCCGACACTCACCAGGAGTTCGTGGGTCAGGGCAAGGTAGTAGGCGACATACTCATTTGCAATGATACCCTCTGCCACTGCATCCTTCATCGTATAGGTCTTTGCCTCAAGCCCTCCAAGCTGCTGTTCTGATGAAAGGAGCGGGAATGCATAATCAGCATACCTGGCAAAGTTCGGGTGGTCTTTCATCTCCGGGTGGACAAAGATCTCAGCCTCTGCCTGGGTGAATTCACGAAGCCGGATCATTCCCTGACGTGGCGAGATCTCATTCCGGTATGACCGCCCGATCTGCACCGTTCCGAACGGAAGCTTATCCCGGTAAAACCGAAGCAGCCGCCCGAAGTCCACGAAGATACCCTGGGCAGTTTCAGGCCGCAGGTACCCTTTCCGCTGGGAACCCGGTCCGATGGTCGTCTGAAACATCAGGTTAAAGGTGAATACATCGACCTTTCCAAGAACCTCATTACATGCCGGACAGGGGAGGGTGCATATCTTTTCTGCCAGCGCCTCACAGGAGAGGGTAACTGCATTTGGTATATTGTGGGCTTCAGCAACATGATCGGCCCGCAGATATTCGTTACATGCCGGGCACTGGCACATCTTGTCAGAGAAACCCTTGACGTGCCCGGATGCGATATACATGGCCTCCTGACCGATGGTTGGGCATTCTATCTCATAATACCCTTCCGATATTACATAGAACTGGCGCCAGAGGTCTTCGATACGGCGTTTGACCAGCGTACCAAGAGGGCCATAATCGATAAACCCTGCAACTGAGCCATAGCATTCCGTCGTTGGCCAGACAAACCCTCTGCGTTTTGCCAGATCCATCACATTATCAAAGACATCGCTCATCTGGGATCACAAACCGGGATACATATTGCTCTCATCTACGATGAAGATTTTCTTCTGTATCTGCCCTAACTCAGCCCGGCTTTCAGGATACTGATAAACCCTGTCCTGCCATAAACCGGATCTGCAGTGCTCATTTTTGCCTCATCTGCCCGGACCATATAATGGATTGCGGTCATTTTACGCAAAAATTCCAACAAACTTAAATAATTTCAGCTGTATCTATATCGGTATCCCTAATGTGTGTGATTCCTCATGCCTGAAGAGGTTGCAAAGAAAGAACAGCTGTTACAACTGTTCGCAAATATGACCGGTAACACAAAGATTGTGGAACCGATGAAGAAGATCCACGGCACCCTTCGTGATAGCGATGCGGTTGAACGGGAGATTGCACTCATCATGCGTGAACTCCTGGACCAGGGCTTCTTCAAAACGAAGCTGAAACCTATTCAGCTGGCAAAGCTGGTTTGTGCTTACTATGCAGGGAAAAACGACACGGAGATTGCGAGAGAACTTGGAGATGAAAAACTCTCAAAGACGGTCGCCCGTGCCCGTGTAAGGATGAAACTCTTCCGTGAACTGGACTTTAAAATGCCATTTGACCGGAACCAGATGGAACATCTGCTCGTATCCGGCAAGACCATGAAGGAGATAAGCGAAGAACTGGGAATCAGCCCTTCGACGCTGCGTGAGTACCGGCATGTTCTAGAGGCCATGGTTGACCGGGAGATGGATCAGTACCTGGAACGCATCCGTGATGTTATGGAAGACCGTGACCTGACCGAAAGTATGACCTCCTCTGCAACGAAGGATGCCTTTGGCGAGTCCATTGATATCACCGAAGCAGAGCTGATAGATATCACCTGATTTTTTTTATGAAGATCACGTACCTTGGTCATGCCTGCGTCGTACTGCAGGGTTCAAAATGCATCCTTATCGATCCCTTTATCCCGGATGGTGATATCAGGGTCAATCCGGATCTTGTGGCCGTCACCCATGCCCATGCTGACCATATGGGTATCGCCGCATCCTATCCGGTTCCGATTATCACGAATAATGAGATTGCTCACTACCTCCGGGGGAAGGGGTGCATCACTGAAGCAATGAATATCGGCGGGACTATTCTCGTGAATGGCATCTCGTTTACCATGACCCAGGCTATTCACTCATCCTGGATAGAAGACGAAGGTATCGGGATGTACGGCGGAAGTGCAGCCGGTTTTGTGATCTGGATGGATGGGGTAACGGTCTACCATGCCGGCGATACCGGGCTGTTTTCAGATATGCGTCTTATTGGTGAGTTATACCGTCCTGATGTAGCTCTTATTCCAATCGGGGGGAGATTTACGATGGGTCCACGGGAAGGGATGATGGCCGCAGAATTTATCGGAGCTCCGATTGTTATCCCGATTCATTACAATACCTTTGATAAAATCAAGCAGGATGTATCGGAGTTTGCCCGGGCTATCAATGAGACAACCGATATGAAAACCGTGATTCTTGAGCCCGGTATGGAGTATGAGATAA
>CAZEWE010000023.1:0-22892 GCA_964515765.1 uncultured Methanospirillum sp.
AAAAATCGGAGAATGTCGGGTGTATTGTAATATGAACGAGGGATGAATCTTTAAAATCCAATGGACATTCAGGCTTAAAGCTTTCATGTTCATCCATTGCTGGTACCTGTTTTTCATTCATTCCAGTCACCTGTTTTTTGGACATCAGGGCCGAATAGTTCGTCATCGATATTTCTTAGTTCTGATGAGGTAACAGGCCGACCAAGTATCGCAGGATGATCAATGAGATCAATAAGGGAATCCTCTTGGGATACACGTTTTAGTTGAATTGTTGAATTATTTAAAATTTCAATATTAAACATATCGTGAGGCTTAATGCCCAATAAATCTTTTATTTCTTTTAAAGGAAGAGAATAATCTTCCCCTACCTCAATACATGTAAACATAACAAACCATGACGGGGATATTCAGTATCTATGTTATTGGCTATGGAAATATTAGATTCTTCCATTGTAAAAAAATGATCGTGGTTCAAATTTAAATCTGACATTATTTAAAAATTTACTCAAAAAGAAGGATGGAGAGTTATTCGGTTTTATCAACCCGTGGCCAGATTACCTTAAACAACTCCATGACCACGATGATAAGACATGCTGCTGCAAAGAGCACTCCCCACTGTGAGAGACTGACAGGCTGGAATCCCAGTACATTCTGCAGAACCGGGATATGCATGGCAATCTGGTGTATCGCCTGTGCTGCTATAACCGAACCGACAAGGAAGAGATTTCTTGACAGGGGCATCCTGAATGCAGACACGTACTCGGACCGGCAGTTAAACACATGGACATTCTCAAGCAGGACAAAGAGAAGGACCGCCAGGTTTCGTGCAGTATTCTCCTCAACACCGATTGAGATCATGTAGTACCATGCAATAAACCCGATCAAACCCATAATGACTGAAGATACCAGAATCTGGCCTATCATCAGACGGTTGAATATACCCTGGGACGGTGGCCTGGGCGGACGGCTCATTGCACCCTTTTCACCAGGTTCAAATGCCAGACCAACATGCTGAATTCCGTTGGTTACAAGATTCAACCAGAGCAGCTGAACTGCAAGGAGTGGCAGGGGCAGATGTGCGATGAGGGAACAGGTAAAGAGTATCACCTCTGCTGCACCGGTTGAGACGAGCAGATAGGTCACTTTTCTGATATTATCATATGCAAAGCGCCCCTCCTCAATCCCGGCCACGATGGATGAAAACCGGTCATCGGTGATGATCATCGCAGCATTATCCTTTGCAATATCGGTCCCGGACCCCATCGCAACCCCGATATGGGCACGGCGAAGGGCAGGAGCATCATTGACCCCGTCTCCGGTCACCGCAACAAAATGGCCCATCCGGATAAGGGCATCAACGATTGAGAGTTTCTGGACCGGGGTTACCCGTGCAAACACCCGGGCTTTCTGGACAAGGTCGAAAAACTCAGGGATATCAACCGACCCAAGTGCATCTATCTCCATACCAGTGAGAACCTGATCCTGAGTATCGGCAATCCCCAGCGTTTTCGCAATAGCAAGAGCTGTTGCCGGGTGATCACCGGTGACCATTACTACAGTAACCCCGGCCTTCTGACAGGACTCAACCGACTCCCGGGCATCAGGCCTGACCGGGTCGATAAACCCGATATACCCAAGCAGGACGAGTGGAGGTAGCCCGGTTTTTATTGGATCTTCAGGGATACCAGAAGAGACTGCTTCGGCAACTGCCAGTACCCGGTATCCGTTCACTGCAAGTTCTTCTGCCTTCGCAAGGAGGAGCGACTGGTCAACCTCCTCATCACCGGCAGCTGTTCTCATCCGGATACAATGAGGCAGCACCGCTTCTGCTGCTCCTTTGATACCAAAGCGATCACCGGTTGAGTCTGTAAATCCTGCTGCTGAATATCTCCGATCAGCTTCAAAGGGAATAAACAGAGGTCTGTCAACTGATTTCTGGATGAGCGACGTGTCAAGACCTGATTTGTGTGCCAGTGCCAGAAATGCCACATCGATTGGATCTCCGGAATGATGCCAGCCTTCTTCGGTTTTTTCGAGCTGTGCTTCACTGCAAAGAGTCGCAATATGACAAAGCCGCTGTACCTGGTGATGATCTGTCTCTGAAAGATGGTCTCCTTTTCCTGTGTGGATGGTGCCTTCACCAGTATACCCGGTTCCGGTGACCTGAAATGAGTCCCGTCCGGGGAGGAGAACAATATGGGCTGTCTGCTCATTCATTGTCAGAGTGCCGGTTTTGTCACTGGCAATGAGAGTGCAGGACCCAAGACTTTCAACCGCCGTCATCTTTCTGACGATCACATTCCGACCGGCCATCCGATGGGCAGCGATTGAAAGAACGACGGTCAGAGCGACTGGGAGACCTTCAGGTATTGCTGAAACCGCAAGAGCAACGGCAAAGAAGAAGACATCAATGATCGCCATCCCCTGGTAGACGGCAATGATGCCCAGAAAGGCAGTCGCAACCAGAACTGCAACGGCAATATGCTGGGAAAATTTCTCCATCCTGATGATGAGGGGAGGCTTTGACAGCGTCGTATCAGCAACCGCAACAGCAATCTTTCCGACTTCAGTGCAGATTCCGGTATTTACAACAAATCCCCGGCAGATACCACGGACTACTGTTGTGCCGGCAAAAGCCATGTTCTCCTGGTCACTAATGGGAATCTCTTCCGGAAGGATGGTCAGCTTCTTTGTGACCGGAACAGACTCCCCGGTGAGAACTGATTCATCAATTGAGCAGTCGGCAACCTGGATAATCCGAAGATCTGCCGGAACCCGTGTTCCTGCCTCAAGATAGACCAGATCTCCGGGAACCAGTTCCTCTGCAGGAATACGAATTTCGTGGCCGTCCCGTGTTACAACCGCAGTAATCCGAAAGAGCTGCTGAAGGGCTTTTGCACTCTGCTCAGCCTTCCATTCCTGTATGGTTCCGATAATTGCATTTACAAGAATGACGACCGTGATAAACGCCGTATCTGTCAGGTGATCGAGAAACCATGACAACAGGGCTGCAGCTATCAGGACATAGATAAGCGGGCTTTTGAACTGACTGAGAAATATGGTGAATACAGATGCCTTTTTCGCTTCAGGAAGTTCATTCTTCCCAAATTCCATAATTCTGGTTGCAGCTTCCTGACTCGGGAGACCCTTCTCTCCGGTTGCCAGTTTTTCACGAACGGCCGGTTCAGGAAGGGATTGCCATGATATTCCTCTCCTGCAATGAGATGCTGTATCCCGGACCATACCACAATTCTATCCCTCTGCAATTAAAGCATTTCTCAATAGATCGATGATTTCAAACTTTTGAACACTGGTTCCGGTTACCACAGGTTATTTAAAGCAGTGTGGTAAAGTGAACATCATGTGGTGATCAAAATGCTGGAGAATGTGAAGATTGGGAAGAAACTGATTGGCGGATTTATCCTGACTATTATCATAATGCTCATCATTGCAGGGACCGGATTTATTTTTATCAGTAACCTTGCCGTAAAAAGTGATGAGATGTATAATGACCGGTTAATTCCGTTACAGGAAATTGGAACCGTAGTCGAATCTTTTACACAATTCAGAGGGGACGTGTATAAAGCAATGCTTGTCCCCGCTGAAAGAGACGTGAGTCTTTCATCTGCTGAAGCAGTACTGAAGAAAATTGAGGATCAGATTGGCATAATCGATAAACTCAATCTGGATCCTGAAGAAAGGAAGGTATTAGAGTCATTTAAAACCGGATTTGCAGGCTATAAATCTGAATCTGAAAAACTCATCGATCTCATCAAACAAAATAAAATTGATGAAGGAATTTCTGTTCTTGCTGCAGGTACGCCTCTTGCGAATTATCGTACTCAATGTATAGGCGCTCTTTCAACCCTTTCTGAGACGAATATGAAAGTTGCCGAACAGATAAAAACAGAAAACGATAATAACGCAAATGCAGCTAAAACCACGATGATCATTGTCACCATCATCGGCGCAATCATCGGAATCGGGTTTGCCATTGCCCTCACCAGGAGTATCACCGGCCCTCTTGGAAAAACCGTTGAGATGATCGATGAGATGGGACACGGGCACCTTGGTATGCGGCTTTCCATGGACCGGAAGGATGAGATTGGTATCCTTGCCACAACAATGGACTCATTTGCCAATAACCTGCAGCATGAGGTGATTGGGATCATGAAAAGTATTGCTGCCGGTGAAAAAGTCACAAAAGTTCCCATCATGGACAATCGTGATGAGATCGGACCAGCCCTGAAAGAGACCGCTGATACTATCAATGATCTCATAGAAGAGACAAAAACCCTGGCACATGCAGCTGAACAAGGAAACCTGAACATTCGCGGAGATGCCGATAAATTCAAAGGCGGGTACCGTGAGATCATCGCCGGAATTAACAACACCCTGGAGAATATTATCGAACCGGTGAATGAAGCCATGAACCTTGCCGGTGCATATGCCCTTGGTGATTTCTCTGCACGGTTTGGTAAACAGGTTTCAGTGAAGGGAGATTTTATCCCGTTCAGGGATTCACTCAATAAAATTGGTGAGGAGACCGGGTTTGCTGTCGGAGGAGTGAAAAAAGAGGTTGACTCTCTGCTTGCCGGAATGGAAGAAACAAGTGCCAGTGTTGAGGAAGTGACCGCCGGAGCACAGAATCTTGCCCATAATGCCGGTGTTGTCAGTGATCTCTCTGAAAAGAGCGGAGCCGGAGTCACCCAGGTTCTTCAGGCCATGAATGATCTCTCAACTACCGTATCTGCAGTCGCAACCCAGGCAAATGAAGTGGCCAATCTCACACAGGAGACGGACGATCTCTCCAGACAGGGAGCTGAACTGGTTGGAAGAACAGATACCGGGATGCAGAAGATATCAAGCTCCTTTAATGAGACTGACCATGTTATCGGGGAAATCGGAAAACAGATGGAGGATATCGGGACAATTGTGAACGTTATCAGTTCCATTGCAGACCAGACCAACCTCCTTGCCCTGAATGCAGCGATTGAAGCAGCACGTGCAGGGGATGCAGGTCTTGGATTTGCGGTTGTTGCTGATGAAGTGAAATCCCTGGCATTGGAGTCACAACAATCTGCCGAAAAGATTGCAAACCTTATCACCGACCTGCAGAAAAAATCACGGGCCGTTACAGAGTCCATGAAAACCTCGCTCAAGGATGTCGAAGAAGGGAACTCCGCCGTTCGGGAGACACTGACCGTCTTTAACAAGATTGCAGAGGCGATTGCAAATGTCTCTGTCAGAGTCGGAGAGGTGGCCGGTGCCAGTGAAGAGCAGGCAGCATCAGTTCAGCAGATCAGCGCCAGTGTTCATGAACTTGGAAATCTCATAGAACAGGCGGCAAAAGAAGCGGTTGATTCCTCAGCAGCGACCGAGGAGGCTTCAGCAGCCCTTGACCAGATTACCAGGGTCATTACCGATGCAACCGCCTCAATAGACCGCATTTCTCAATCGATGGGAAGATTTACCACCTGAATATCCCCTCACATTTTTTTCAGCAATTTTTTTCCTTTGATACAATTTTTGACCATCCCTGTACTGAGCCTGCCAGTCCGGTGATAGATTTATGATACATGCTAACACATATCATGACATAGTATCGCACGGTGACAGATATGCTCAATGTTAAGTGTGTCTCCAAATCTTTTGGCGGGTTAAAGGCGGTCCGCAATGTGGACATTACACTCAGGGAGGGAGAGATCCTGGGACTGGTCGGACCCAATGGTGCAGGAAAAACCACACTTCTGAATATGATCTCCGGAGTATACAGGCCGGATGCCGGAGGAATTTATTTCCAGGATGAAAATATCACCCGGCTCACTCTGGATGCCATATGTAAGAAAGGTATTGCAAAAACATTTCAGCACCCACGGTCTTTTCCAGGGCTATCCGCAAAGGAGGGCGTTATGATCAGTGCCCTCTATGGAAACGGGCATAAACCCGGTATGAAAAAGGCCCAGGAAGAAGCGGTTGAATGCCTGAAACGGGTAGGGTTTCCGGATGACAAACTGGATTATCCGCTTGGCAATCTCAATACCATAGACCTTCGAAAGACCCAGCTTGCCCGGGCCCTTGCATCGAAACCAAAAATGCTGCTGCTTGATGAGATCATGACCGGCCTTACCCCGAGTGAGGGGAAAGAGGCAATCAGGTTGATCCGATCCTTACGTGATGAGGGTCTGACCATCCTCATGATCGAACATGTAATGAAGATCATCATGGAAGTATCTGACCGGGTTGTTGTTCTTGATCAGGGTGAGAAGATAGCAGAAGGGACTCCCCGTGAAGTTGCCGCAGATGAGCGGGTCATCGAATCATACCTCGGAGAACAATACCATTTCCAGGAGCACTGAGTGCTGAAGGTTCAAAATCTCACCGTCTCCTACTCCCATCTGCAGGTACTCTGGGATGTCAGTCTGGAGGTCAGAAAAGGAGAGATAGTCACCCTTATCGGTTCAAATGGATCAGGAAAAACAACTCTGGTCTCTTCAGTCATGGGATTTGTACCTGCATCCAGTGGAACAATTACCTTTGCAGATGCTCCTATCACCGGACTTCCGACCTATGATATTGTCCATCATCATCTGAATCTTGTCCCGGAAACAAGGAAATTATTCGGGAAGATGACCGTCAGGGAGAACCTGATGCTGGGCTCCTACATGAATCACAAGGAGTATGATATTGATTACATCTATTCTCTCTTCCCTATTTTACAAGAGCGAAAGGACCAGTATGCAGGAACGCTCAGTGGTGGTGAGCAGCAGATGCTTGCAATTGGGCGTTGCCTTATGTCAGGTCCGGAGATGATCATCCTTGACGAGCCTTCACTCGGCCTGTCTCCGAAATATGTCCACAATGTCCTAGATACCATCGCCACACTGAATAAAGAGGGGCTTACCATCCTGCTTGTCGAGCAGAATGTGAAACGTGCCCTTGAGATATCACACCGTGCCTATATCATTGAAAATGGAAGGATTGTCCTCTCCGGACCTGCAGAAGAGATGTTACATGATTCCCATGTAAAAGAAGCATACCTGGGCATGTAATTATTTTTTATCGCACACTTTCTTCTTTTTTATCTGTTGCAATCTTTCCGGAAGACTGACAAGACCCTTTGGCAGGAATATGATCGTCAGGATAAGCAGAACCCCAATCACAATAAACCGCTCATAGGTAAATCCAAGAGCATTCAGCCCTTCCCAGAGCAGGCTGATAACAATAGTCCCGATGATCGGACCTGCAAGTGTTCCAAGGCCACCGGTTATTGAATAGATAATCGGCCAGAAAGAGATGTCAGTTCCGAAAATCTCCGGAGAGATGTACCCGAAATGGGACACTTCAAGGGCTCCTGCAATTGCTGTGATAAAGGAGCTGACGCCGAAGGCTAGCAGCTTGAACGGAACCGGATTAATACCTGATGCCTTCGCTTCCATCTCGTTCTCGCGGATTGCTGCAAGGGCAAGCCCGATTTTAGATTTGAGCATGAGATGAAAGAGCAGAATGGAGCCGGCAGCGATGGCAAGGATACAATAGTACTCAACAAATGGTGACCCCGGAATTGATGACGGGATGAGTTTTGGAACCGCATATCCATCCCATCCGCCGGTAATGGGGCTTAGCTGACTTATCACGATAAGGGTCTGGATGATGACCGCAAACCCGAATGTCACCATGGCCAGGAACCATTCCCGGAGCCTGACACAGGTCATTCCGATGAGAACGCCAATTCCGGCAGTAACACATGCACCTGCAAAAATTGCGATAATAAGAGGGATACCGAGTTGAATAGCGATGAGAGATGAGAAATATCCGCCCAGACCAAAGAAGGCTGCATGGCCGAGCGAACCCTGGCCGGAGAAGGTGAGAAAGTTCCAGGCCGATGCATAAATTATGAAAATCAGCATCAGGATAAGGACCGTCCGGTAATACTGGTTGGAACCCAGAACAACCGGAAGAAGTGCAGCTATGATGAGTGCCAGTACAGCAAGTTGATGTTTTTTCTCCTGGAGAAACGGGGGAATCATTCGCTATCCTCCCCAAAGAGACCGGTCGGCCGGATAATGAGCACGATTATCAGGAGAATAAACGATACGGCATCCTTCCATGCACCTCCAAGGGTAAAGGCGGTCCCGTTCTCAACAAGACCCACTGCCAGTCCTCCGACAATGGCACCAGGAATACTGCCAAGACCTCCCAGGATAATGATCGCGAATGCCTTAATGGCCGGAATGGACCCCATATACGGGTTGAAGACCTGACCGCTGACTGCCCAGAGTGTACCGGCAGCTCCTGCAAGAGCAGCACCGATACCAAAGGTAACCATATCCATCCGCTCGACATTGATCCCCATCAGCATCGCACCACTTCTATCCTGACTGGTGGCCCTGATTGCCCGGCCAGTCCAGGTGTGATGGAGAAAGAGATACAGGCCGATAAGCAGGAAAGCCGTGATGGCCATGATGATAAGATAGTCAAGCGGAACCTTGATGACACCCATATCCACGCTGATATCTCTGAACGGACTCTGAATAGTCTTCCATTCATCAGTCCATATCCTCGCTACCAGATTCTGGATGATGTATATGAGACCGATGCTCACGAAGATTTCATTCAGTTTGCCGGTGCCAAGAATCGGTCGGAAACAGAGTCGTTCTACTATCACTCCCATCACCACAAGGAGCGGAATTGAGGCACAGAGCAGAACATAGGGATTGAACCCGCTCATGATGAAGAGAAAGAACGTAATGTACGTTCCCAGCATGAGAAATTCTCCATGGGCAAAGTTCACAATCTTCATTACCCCGAAGATCAGGTTCAGCCCGGTAGCCAGGAGGATGTAAATGCACCCGGTGTATAATCCCCAGAAGAGAACCTGGGTGATTATCTCAATATGTATGTCCATTCGTGCGATCCATTCCCAAAAAAATTTAGAAGGAACCCGGCTGATACCAGTCGGGGATTACAAACCCGGTCTCACGGATTGACTCAGGCCATACAATATGAGGCCTTATCTCCCCTGCTGCCGGGTCCATCTTCATCTGTTCAACGTACAGGTCAAAGCTGCTCTCCCGGTAATCAGGGCTGAACCGGATCACCTGCTCTTTCATCACTTCTATCATGTGATCCATAGAGAGCTCTGACAGCGTCTTTCGGACTGCATCTTTCTGCACCGTTCCTGCATCCTCAATGGCTTTTGCAGCGATATATATGGATTCATAGGTTGCAGCACCCATCATTCCGGCAAATCCGCCATACTTTGTCTGGAAATCTTCCAGGAATTTCTTCGTTCCTTCAGAAGTGGTACCTTTCGGGATGGCATATGGTGAGAACCTGCTTTCCATCAGGGTGTAGTCTCCATATTCACCGACACCGGTATAGTAATCAGGGTCATCATTGTTCTCAATCGAGAGAATGAGGGTATCAAGACCGACGTCCCTTCTGGCCTGCTGGGTGAGTGGAATCAGTTCATTCAGGAAGGTGACCGCATAGATGATATCCGGCTTTTTCGCTTTTATCGAGGTCAGAGCAGTCCTGAAATCAGACTCACCCATCTTGAATGTCTCTTCAGCCACGATCTCAATCGGGAGGTTGAGGTCCCGAGTCAGATTCTGAACCGCTACCTGTTGTCCTTTCCCAAAGGGACTATCCTGGAAGATAAGTGCAAGCCGGAGCGGGCGGTCATCGGGGAGACTGAATTTCTTGTAGATCTCCGGCCGAACCACTTCATCTATGAAAAGGATGCTGGCTTTTGCTGAATCATCCGTATTGGGACGGTGGAAGAACATATAGCTGGTATCGATGTCATCACGATGGGACACTGAGGTGCTTGATCCGCCTGATATGATATAGGGGACTTTATTGTCGGCAACGATGGACTGGTGAGCTGACACAACTGCACTTGAGTATCCACCAACAAGAAGATCGACATTATCCTGGGTGATGAGCTTGGAGACGGCTTTTATCCCACCCTCACGGGTTGACTCATCATCACCCTGGACCAGGGTAATCGGGATCTTTTTATTCAATTCTTTCACAAAGACCCCGCCTTGTGCATTAATCTCCTGTGCTGCCAGTTCTGCAGACTGCCAGATGTCTTTTCCGGTTGTACTCGCCGGACCACTCATCGACGCAACCACTCCGATCTTAATAGATTCAGCAGATTCAGATGCGGGCTGCTCGGTGCACCCGGAGAATAAAAGTGCCCCGATAATGAAGAAACTCATTATCAGGCTGTATGGAACCCAGTGTTTCATGTCTGTTCACCGTGCCATGCCATGCCATGACATACCTCTGTATATGATAAGCAGCTTTATAGAAATTATGGTATATCATTCAAAAAGAGAGGCCCTCTGGTTCTTGTCATTACACCCGGTTCATCGGATTGGTTACGAAAACCGTGGAGCATAATGCTCTTCCAGTCTGCCTAGAAGCAGGTCTGCCAGAAGGGCGATTGCCATTGCAGGGATCACTCCGGCAAGAATACCAGGCACATGGTACCTGACCAGTCCTTCAAGCACGACCGCACCAAGACCGCCGCTTCCGATGAACACCGTCACTACTGCAACAGAGTTTGCTACAATGGATGAGAGACGAAGGCCGGAGAAGATCGGACGGATGGCCAGAGGAAACCTCACAAACCGGATCGTCTGACAAAAGGAGAGACCCATCCCTGCAGATGCATCAATGAGAACAGGATCCGTGGATGAGAGGCCGATGGTTGCATTCCGAAGAACGGGAAGGAGTGTCGTGACGATGACCACAACAACCGCCGGGGTAAAACCAATGCCCAGAAAGGGGACCACCAGGGCAACAATAGTAAACGCCGGAATGGACTGCAGAAGACTTGATGCAGAGATGAGAACCGTTCTGAGCAGAGACCACCTGAGAGCAATAATGGCACCTCCGATCCCCATCACTGCAGAGATGAGAAATCCACTATATGCCAGGGCCAGATGCTGCATGATGGCAGTTGTGAGGGAGATCATCCCTGATCACCATACCGCCGGCTCAGGTATCGCTCACAGGATCCGGCGATAGTATCCATACATACCGCCAGAAGACCAATCCACAGGCCGGTTACCAGGATGAGCGTCATATTATTTCTGGTGATACCTGCCTGCAAAGCTGCACCTAGCCCCCGTGCTCCGATGATACCTCCAAGGGTCACAATTCCCATACTGTAAACAACGGCGGTCCGGATTCCACCGGCCACCAGGGGAAGACTCAAAGGAAACCTGATGATCCGAAGCATCTCCCGGCCTGTCATCCCAAGTGCCTCTCCAATCTCAATCAGCTCAGGTCTGATGGTGGTAAGACCGGTCATGGTATTTCGTACAACCGGAAGGAGAGAGTAGAGCACTGCTGCAGCGATGGTTGGAGCAGCTCCGATCCCGGTTATCGGAATCAGCAGAAGCAGCAGGGCGATGTCAGGAATCATCTCGATGATATTCAGGATCTGGATGATCAGACTTCCACGAGGTGAGAGACCGGCAAAAATCCCAAGGGGCAGACCAATGAGAAGAATGAGAAGAATTGCGGTCCCAAAGAGAGTCAGGTGAATATATGTGAGAGTAGTCAGGTTGTATTGCACCCAGACTGAACTTATGTCAGCGATGATGTCAGCAATCATGATTCAGATCCGAAGAGAAACTGCATGATATCATCAAGCAGGATGACATGCCCGATATCTTTTCCTCGAATGGCTCCAGGATCGTCATGAAGGATGAGAACCCGAGATCCGGTCCGGGTGCAGAGAAGGACAGCCTGATGCATGGTTGTATTATACCCGGCAACTGCTACAGGAACTGTCGACTGCAGGCAATCAGGAAATGTTCCCTGAAGAGCCCCACTCCCATCAAAGGAGAGAATGACCCGGTGGTCTGAACGGATTGTATCACTTTTCATCTCATCAGTCCTGATATGATATTCATCCGGACGGAGAGCAAGGGAAATCGCAGGAGTGGTGATACTATAGGATAACCGGGTATCGCCAATAAAATATGACAGAAGCGGATCATTTCTTGCCGCAAGAAGCAGTTCAGAGGGAGTGCCGAGAGCATGAAGGCCCCCTTCATGAAGGAGAGCGACCCGGTCACCAAGCAGGAACGCCTCATGGACATCATGAGTCACAAAGATGATAGTAATTCCCAGATGCTTTTTTATTTCAAGAAATTCTTTCTGTAATTCCCGTCTGAGCAGAGGATCGAGTGCCCCGAACGGTTCATCCATGAGCAACAAGGGAGGATCGGTTGCAAGTGCCCGGGCTAGGCCAACCCGTTGCTGTTGCCCTCCGGAGAGCTCGGCTGGTTTTCTATGCTGATATGTATCAGGATCCAGACGGACCAGGGATAATAGAGAGCAAACCCGGTGTGCTATCTCACCCTCAGGAACATGAGCAATTTTTAGCGGAAGCCCGATGTTTGCTGATACCGTCAGGTGCGGAAGAAGTCCGGTCTGCTGAATCACATACCCCATTGAGCGACGCAGGACCCGTGGCTCTATGGTCCGTACCGGGATATCATTGATGAGAACAGCTCCGTCATCCGGTTCGATGAGCCGGTTCATCATCCGGAGTGTTGTGGTTTTTCCACTTCCGCTTGCCCCGATAAGAGCAATGAGCTCACCTCCCTGGATGGTGAGTGAGAGATCCCTGACAACATGGGACCCATTATAGGACTTTGTGAGTGAATCAAGACGAATCGATTCGATATACTTCCAGGGGATGCCGTTTTTTTCAGAGAGAAAAGGCATAAAAAAGGTCAGATGAGTCCCTGATCAGCCAGAAACTCCTCTGCAATCGTCCCTGCGTCCTTTTTATCAACATCAAACTGCCGGTTTAATGAACGCATCGTTTCGGTATCGATAACCCCCATAACCTGCTCAAGAGCAGACATCAGTTTTTTATCGGTCCCCCGGGACCCGGTAATCAGAAGTATACTGTCATACGGAGCGAGTGCAGCCTTGTCGTCAGTAAGTGTGGTCAGGTTGAAGAGATCTATCCGTGCATCGGTTGAACTTGCCGGGATGATATCCACCTGTCCCAGGTCAACAGCCTGATAGAGCAGGGTCGGCTCCATTGGAACAACCTCCTTGAAAGTATATCCATACACCTTCTGAAGGTTTGGCAGGCCATAGAGCTCATCCAGGTGGAATACCAGATCAGAGCCTAATACCATGTCACCGGTATAGGGGGCAAGATCACTGATGGTACTGACACCCTTTTCTGCTGCAAAATCCTGGGATACCGCCATCTGGTAATCATTCCGAAACCCAACCTTCCCGCCCCAGACAACACCATCACCGGTCACCATCTTTTTGACATCATTCGTGACAACATCAGGGTCAAGACTCTCAAATGCGGGAGGGCTTTCAAAATATGTCGGAACTGCACTGGTATAGTCAACATAGAGATCGATCTGGCCATTTTTTACCCCTTCGTACAACATGGCATTATTCAGACCTGAATTGATCTCATACGAATATCCCTGGTTTTCAAGAAGTTTTCCAAAGATCTCTGCAAGAATATACTGTTCGTTAAAGGGCATTGCACCGATGATAACCTTGTTTCCTGACGATGCCTCAGTATCCCCCAAAACCGGCCAGATACACCCTGCACAGAGCAGAAGTACACAAAAGATAACTGCCATCCTGAATTTCATGGTAAAAGGGTAGTATGAAACAGGATCCTCATTAACCTTTGGAATACCTGATGGCTTCACGAGAAACATGCCAGATACCTGTGTCAATGGTTCAAGTCTGATGACTTCAGCCATAATACCGGTAACAATCCGGAGGAACAACAATTTCAAACCGGACCCCGGATCCAAATACGCCTGTCTCCTGCATGGCAAGTTTTGTCATGGAAAGGATCTCCCGGGACAAAAACAGACCCATACCGGTGTTTTTTCCATATCCGCGTTCAAATATCTTCTCTTTCTCTCCATCAGGAATACCACATCCGTCATCTTCGTATACAATGATGAGGTTTTCGCCCTCCCGAGTGGTTGAAAAACGAATGGTGTCAAGTTTTCCCCCATGACGAACTGAATTGTCAATCAGGTTATGACATATCAGGGGGAACAATGCATCTGCAAAGACCTGCACCTTCTCCATAGAGCTGGAAAGCTGGATGGAGTCATGAAGAAAGGTTTTCCGAATCTCTTCAAACTGATCAGGCAGACTGTGCCAGATTGGTTCTTTCACCCCGATATCCTGATAGGTGCGGGTAAACTCCAGTTGCCTTCGTATTGCATCAGCTATCTGCTGCTCTTTTCTGATAAGGTCGAGATGTGCAGGATTATCAGTCATATCCTCGGAAATATCCATATATCCCATGAGTGATGTCAGGTGATTGAGGACATCATGCCTGGTGATGGTTGAGAGAAGATTTAATTTCTTATTTGCGATTCGGAATGCTTCTTTTGTCTTTTCCAGTTCCTTATTCTGAAGAGCCAGTTCATCTCTGAAATGAGTCATACACTCAACCACTGAGCCGGCGATCAACGCAACGATACAGAGCATTATTGCCCGGAAAACTGGTTCAGGGGAGAGAGAGCCGACATTATAATAATAGATGATGATATGAAGGATA
Organism: uncultured Methanospirillum sp.; assembly: GCA_964515765.1. Lineage (GTDB taxonomy): Archaea > Halobacteriota > Methanomicrobia > Methanomicrobiales > Methanospirillaceae > Methanospirillum. The sequence goes on from CAZEWE010000023.1 coordinate 14,597, forward strand.
CCGAAAAAAAGTGCAAGAAACACCACATTTCGTTTATACCAGATTGCCGCAAGGAGAATGAGCAGGTAAAAAATATGGGTATAGATATAGGATATTTTCAGTGTGTAATGAACAACAAATTCAAGCAATATGGCCAGTAAAATAAAGATAGTCAGGGATAGGAGCTTTGACTTTGTGACAAATATCTGACAGAAGTCATCTAATGAAACCGGCATTCCCTCATGATACTATAAGAACGGCATGCTACTCATAAGTATCGTTCATCACTCAGAGGACATCAACAAGTTTTTTTACAACCAGAGAGATACCCCCGTCAAGACCGGCAAAAAAATTCTCCCCGTTCATGCAGCAGGCATCATAGTCAATACACCCGGCCAGTTCAAAACCGCAGGAAGAGAAAACCTGAAGGGAGGCAGAAGAGGTACAATCCGCAATGACTTTTGAAAAGCCCAGGTTCCTGCCATGGTCAAGCACTGTATCAATAAGAGAGCGGGCGATTTTTGAACGCCGGTATTTTTTATCAACCCCGATCTGGAAGATATGTAATGCTTCTCCGGCAGAAAGTTCTTCAATTTCTAAAAACCGGTGTTCAAGTTCATCGATGAGGAGGACTGTCTCATGAAAGTGGGAGAGGAACCGGACCATCTCCTCTCCTTCATCGGTGATATCTGATACCAGGTCCAGACAGAAGATAAACCCGATAATATCTCCGGTACCCTCATCCAGGGCAATGAAACTCAGGTTTTTCGGGATGAGTGATCTGACATAGATCTCAGCATAATGGATAAATACTGAGGGATCAGGGGCATGAAGATGGGTGGTTGGCTCATCAGATATGAACACATCTGAATAGAGCTGAGCAGCTGCTTTGAAATGCTCACCGCCCAGGGGAACAATCTGAATGGTTTCTTGATGGGAGAACATACAATCTCCTGACCATGCAGTTCCAATGCCCGGTCATACGTATACGTGTGTTGTATGGTGTTATGATTATGTAGGGATGGACTTTTTTTCCCGATTGTATGGACAGGAGTGACTGAAGCGATAGAGGCGACAGACCCCTGATTACCAGGGTTCGTTTCTTTTCTGAAACCTACATTCATATATACTCTCATGATAAGATCACTCTTCGGAGGAGAAATATGGATGAGAGCCGCATTTCCTACCACACGTCGGTGAAAACCGCCTATAAGCGGATCAAGGAAGATGGTCTTACGAACATCTGGGACCGGTTTGAGGCACAGGGTCTTGGTGATCCGGACAAACGGTGTGCATTCTGCATGGGCGGAGTCAGGTGTGACTTCTGCTCGAACGGTCCCTGCAGGGCTGATGCAGCAAAGGACAAACGGGGAGTCTGTGGTATCACCGCCGATGGAATGGCAATGCGGATGATGCTCCTTCGAAATGTCATGGGAGCGTCAACATACCAGTACCATGCAGCAGCGACCATCAGGACTCTTCGAAAGACTGCTGAAGGAAAAACCCCCTATTCTATTAAAGAACCTGAAAAGCTGAAAGGGTTTGCAACACGGCTGGGAGTTTCAACCACAGGTGAGAATACCGATATTGCACTCCGGCTGTGTGATTATCTGGAAAAGGAATGGCACACACCCGGATATGAAGAGTCAGCAATCGTAAAAGCCCTGGCACCCGAAGAGAGGCAGAAAGTCTGGAGAAGTCTTGATATCTTCCCTGGCGGGATTTATTCTGAAATGATGATGGCTACCTCGTCATCTCTGACGAACGTGGACGGGTATTATGTCAGCCTTGCTAAAAAGGCCATGAGAATGTCAATAGCAATGGCTTATGAGACCCAGATAGTCCTTGAGTACCTGCAGGATGTCATATTTGGAATTCCCCGGCCCCATGTATTCAGAACTGACCTTGGGGTTCTTGACCCTGACTATGTCAACATCCTGCCCAACGGCCACGAACCCTTCATGGGATTTGCCCTGATTGAATGTGCCAGAAGCCCCGAGTGGCAGGAAAAAGCAAAGAAGGCCGGAGCAAAAGGGATTCATATTATTGCCAATATCGAAACCGGTCAGGAGATGATACAGCGGTGGGAGATGGACGATGTCTTTTATGGGTATACCGGCAACTGGATCATGCAGGAAGCAGTACTTGCCACCGGAACAGTGGATGTCTTTGTTGCCGACATGAACTGCTCCATGCCGATTGATCCCATCTATGCACAAAAATACCAGTTTAAGCTTCTCCCGGTCAGTGAACTGGTCGCCTTTGAAGGAATTGGTGAGAGGCTGAACTATATCCCGGAGAATGTGAAAAACCAGGCTGAAAAAATCCTTCAGATGGGAATTGAAAACTTCCCGAAACGAAAAGCACAGGTAAAACCCCTGACAGGTCTGCCGGTTCAGGAGGCTGTTGTAGGTTTTTCACCGGAGAGTATTCTTGCAGCCCTTGGAGGGACACTTGATCCACTGCTCAATGCCATAAAAGATGGTTCAATCAAGGGAATTGCAGGATTAGTCAGTTGTACGTCGCTTCGGGATAATGGACAGGATGTTCACAGCGTTGCAATAGCTAAAGAGCTCATAAAACGGGACATTCTCATCCTGGCAATGGGATGTGGAAGTGCTGCGATGGAGGTATCAGGTCTGTGCGATCCAAAAGCCGCAGATCTAGCGGGTCCGGGTCTTAAATCAGTCTGTCAGGCTCTCAAGGTTCCACCGGTCCTGGCATTCGGAACCTGCACTGATACCGGCAGATGTGCAGATCTTGTTGCAGCAGTATCTGCAGCCCTTGGAGGTGTACCAATTCCTGACCTTCCCGTCGTTGCAGCAGCCCCTGAATACATGGAGCAGAAAGCAACCATTGACGCGATATTTGCCCTGGCTTTCGGGCTTTATACCTACGTGAACCCGGTGCCCTTTGTAACCGGAGCACCCTCACTGGTCCAGCTCCTGACCAAAGATCTGCCAGGAATTACCGGCGGAGTTCTTCACGTGGAACAGGATGCAAAAGAGGCAGCAGATGCGATGCTTGCCCATATCATGACAAACAGAAAGAAACTTGGAATATAAACGGAGTGATTGTGTGGCAGAAAAAAACAGGGAAGAATTACTTGGAAAAGTGCTGAACCTCAAAGATCTCATCGGATACCAGGATGGGACGATTGCAAGCCGGATGATCATAAACCAAAAAACCGGCTCAATCACTCTCTTTTCATTTGATGAAGATGAGGGGCTTTCAGAACATACTGCACCATTTGATGCAGTGGTGACCATTCTTGACGGAGAATGTGAAGTCTGGGTAGCCGGGGTCACATCCACGATGAAAGAGGGAGAGACCATCATCTTTCCGGCGAACGTCCCCCATGCACTGAGTGCAATTACCAGGTTTAAGATGATGCTGACCATGATTCGGGAGAAGACCGATGAGTGATGATAAGGATGGTATCTACTGTAAGGTATGTGGCGGAATTGTTCCAGGAGCAATTGAGATAAAGAGTATACTGGTAGACGGGAAGGCGACCGGTATCAATCAACTGGAGTTTATTATAGAGGAAGTGAAAAAACTTGGGACCCTGAGTGATGCTGAAACGAAAGCAGAATTATTAAAGCGGGCAAAGGTTCTCAATTACATTCCTACAAAAAAGGAAGGAGCCTATGCAGACGGCCTGCTTGAGGCTTTCAAACAGGGTTAGTTTATTACCAGAGAGCAGGAACTGAAAAAGAAGATCCTGATTCCAATCTTCTCAATTTTCTCTGCTTTTTAAAAAAAACCGTTCCGTACGGTCGATCAGGTTTACAATCCCGGTTCATGGAAAATGAGAGAACCGGGTGATAATGAACCAGACAGGAGTTATTGTTATTCTGCCCGGAGAGCTTCTATCGGGTCCATCTGTGCTCCCCGCCAGGCCGGATACAGGCCGGACAGAATACAGATGATAAGGCCAACCGCCATGGCATAGGGAAGATGAATCAGACTCTCATAGGTGAAGAAATATTTCGTATTTCCAATCATGATGTGTATGAAAAAATACCCCATAATAAGACTGAGAATCATCCCGAGTGTTGCACCAAGAATCCCGATTAATGTCGCCTCATAGACAAACATCCTGAGAATTTCCATTTTCTGTGTTCCGATGCTTCGAAGAACACCAATCTCCCGTATCCGTTCAGTAACGGACATCATCATGATATTAAATATGGAGACAGCGGCTACGAGCAGGGAGATACTGGCGATAAGCGTTGCAAAACTTGTGATCGTGGTGACAGATGAGGAGATCATGGAGACCATGCGACTACTGTCCTGAACCCGCACTGTCTCTTCCCTCCGATTCATCTGCGAGTCAATATCACTGGATACTGCATCTGCATCATTTATGTCATGTAACACAATATTGACCTGGTTGTACTCATCCTTTGCTCCAAAAGAGGATTCATACATATTTTTCGTCATTATGACCGCATTATCAGTACTCAGGTCCATGGACATTCCCCGTGATTCAACAATCCCTGACACCTTCACTCCGGAGCCTCCCACCGTAAACCTGCTTCCCACTTTGAAATCATTATCTTCGGCAAATGATGACCCGATGAGAACTGAATTGTCACTACTCGGATACCCGCCTGATGAGAGATTATCGAGGATGGTCTTCATATCACTGACTTCAAGGCCATAGACCTGGGTACTCCATTCGTCTTTTCCCTTCTTGACCTTCGCACGAATAGAGTGAACCCCATAGACATACCCGTATTTACTCGCTATCTTGTAGATATTTTTATACTGACTTTTCGTCAGGTTGTCACTTCCGGAAGACATCCCCGGAGGGCCACCACCACCACCCTTTCCGGAATACGGACTCACAATCAGCTTATCTGCCATGGCAGAGAGAGACTCCGTCACAGAGGCGGTCATGTTCGACCCAAGCATCCCCATACAGGCGATGGAGATGATACCGATGGTAATCCCGATTGCAGCAAGAATTGACCGGAGGAGATTAATTCTGACATTCCTGACCGCCATAGCAAAGATGATATCTTTCATCACGGACCATCCTGAACGATTTTTCCGTCCCGTATCGTAACTACCCGGTCTGCCTGTTCTGCAATGGTCGAATCGTGGGTGACAATAATGAGGGTTTTCCCCTTTTCGTTCAGCTTCTTCAGGATCTTCATTACAAGAACACCGGTTTTTGAGTCCAGGTTTCCGGTTGGTTCATCACACAAGAGAATTTTCGGATTATTAACGAGAGCACGGGCAATTGCTACCCGTTGCTGTTGTCCGCCGGATAATTCACTGGGTTTATGTTTGGCTAGCTCCTCAGTGATCCCTACCATGGAAAGGAGTTTTGAAACCCGGCCGGTTGTGTCTTTTTTCCGGTACTTCAGCGTATACGGGTATTCCACATTCTCATAGGCAGAGAGGAGAGGGAGCAGATTGAATTTTTGAAAGATAAACCCTATTGTCATGAGCCGAAGACGGGTAAGTTCATAATCATTCATCTGGGTGATGCTCTTTCCCCCAATCTTCAGATCTCCGGAGGTTGGAACATCCAGACAACCCAGTTGGTTGAGGAGCGTGGATTTTCCTGATCCCGAGGGACCGATGATTGCAACAAATTCGCCCTTTTCAATGGAGAGTGAGAGGTCATCAAGAGCGACAACATCTCCTGAAAGAAGGGGATAAATCTTGGTGATATGCTCAAGACGAACTACTTCATCTGCCATAGAGTCCCCGGTCACTTGAAACTGATCTTCAGTTTCCGTCCATTTGTCTTACGTTTCCATAACTTCCAGATGATGACAAGAATGAGCAGAATGCCTATGCCATACAAAATCTCCATGACCGGTACACTGTTCATTCCTGATCCCATGCCGGACAGAGGATTCATGGGATTAGACCTGCCAGAGGGACCGGAGCTTCCTGACTGTCCGGATGGAGCTCCTGACGGTGGACTGCCACCTCCGGGAAATCCACCTGATACCCCGTTTATGACAGAACCCAGTCCGCCATTGACCTGATTTGTATCAATGGAGATGTTTTTCGAGAACTGATTTCCTGATGAATCCTTGAATAAAATGACAAGAGGCACTGATTTCAGGTTTTGAGGAACGGTGATCTCAAAACTTGAAAAGTCACCGGATGTGATTGTGCCGATAACATACTTCTGGTTTGGGTTTCCGGATTCATCTGCTGCACTCTCTAACGCAACAACAACACCATACGCATCAGAAAGACCGGCATTTGAGACATCTCCGGCGATAGTATTCCCATCTGACCCGGATGTAACCTCAATATTATTGATGAGGGGATCTGCTGCAAGTTTATCAGTGCCCAGAGGAATTTCAATGGTATACGATGTCTCATGTGCATTCATCCCGCAGGTATAACTGATGTTAAAGGTGAGGTCTGTCTCTTTTGAGGGGGTAATCTCAAATGGAATTGCCTTTTCTGAATGTGGCGGAAGATCACCGATGAAAGCTGAGGTCCGGTTGGACTGGATACCATCTCCGGATGGGACAATGGTAATGCCGGTCATGTTGACACTTTTTGCATTTCCCAGCAGGAGAGTGAGCCGTGTGGTTACGCCACTTGTAAAAACCTGGGGAATACCTGAAACCGATACCGCAAGATGGGGCTCTTCAACCCGGAGGGGGACATTATACCGAAGACTCCCTGCATCCTTATAATTGATGTAAAATGCCGGATAGTAGATATTCTCAGGCTGGTTGGCAAGAATGGTAAAGGTAAATTTTGTCCGTGTCCCGGCGCCAATTGTTCTGCTGCTTTTATAAACATCACTATTCAGGACCACAATCTCCTTTGAGATGAGCTGGGCATCAGTAATGGCAACATTTGAAGTACCGGTATTTTCCACGGTAAAGGTGATGAGCCCCACATCACCAGTCATCAGAACAGAGGGTTCAATAACAACATCGGTTACGGTTACCCGTCCGGCTGCATCTATAGTCGCATTTGTCTCTTCCCCGACCACAGACTGGCAGCATACCATGGCACCGGTAAGCAGAATCAACAGAAGCATAAGCACGGGGAGAAGTGAAATCCATTTATTTCTTTTTTTATTTTGAAAAACCGGCATAGTATATAACTCGTTCATATAAGACCTCAGGGAATGTGATGCCTGAAAAATCCACGATAATAATTTTTGTTTTGCATGATGAAAGGAGTTATCGAGATCATGTGACTTTTTATATTCGCGAAATGGTGTTCAAAGGATATCGTATGTGAAAGCAGGTGCGGAGATCAACCCAAGGGACCATCATATTTTCAAAAAATTGATTGCAGGGTCCGGATGGGAACACCATTCTTACTGTGGTGGTTTCTCACCATGTTCTGGTGGAGCAGGGCGCTCACCAGGATTATTTTTCCAGAACTCGTCAAGGAGAGCCTGTGCAGCGGTTGTGTTACCACCTGCAAGGGCAGCCTCAATGGTTGCTACATCCTTTCCCTTTTCCTTCAGGCCCTGGATTATGTTCCCCAGTTGCTCAGCACTCATATCCGGTCGCTTGGGTTTAGCTTCAGGGTGTGCAGCATAGAACTCATCAAGGAGTTTTCTGGCAGTATCCTTTTCCCCACTATCAATGGCTGCCTGGATCTGTGATACATCAAACCCCTGCTCACTCAGGTTCTGAACCATGGTATCAAAGCCGCCGTCCGGGGACCCATTTGGAGGACCGTTTGGTGGAGCTGCGGGTTTATCCTCTGCAAGAACACTGCAGACCATCGCACTCAGGACCAGGGTGATGATCAAAGAAACTAAGATATTCGATGTTTTTTCCATGCGTAATCTCCTGATTCAGATCATCGGACAGAAGATCTGATGTTCAGTTACCATCTATAGAAATGAGAGAAGGGATAAATATCTCGAAACCAGCAAGTACAATATCCAACCATCTGGTTCATCATTCATTATCTTCAGGGATGACCGAATTAGTACACATACAGGAAACACCTATGATTTTCATCAATAAAAAAAGAGAATTTTGTCAGAGTATCCTTCTCCTGGGACTGTTCTCACTCTGTATCGTTTTTCTTTCCGGGATAGTGAGTGCAGATGCAAAACCCACAGATGATTCCATAATTACCTTTCATCTGACAGATACCGGAGATGATACTATACTCCGTGTATCCCTGATGAAAGAAGGGGAGTCATTTAAAAACGGCATGGCCAGGCAGGAACAGGATATTGAATTTATCAGGGAGAGAAATGAGATCAGATGGAATCCATGTAATGACAACGCATGCATGGTATTCTCGTCAAAAAGCGCCGGAGGAAAAACCGGACGTGATCAACTGATACTTACCA
>CAZEWE010000024.1:0-22795 GCA_964515765.1 uncultured Methanospirillum sp.
GTTATGGGATCACAGGCAAATACCCGTGCACCAGTTGCAAGTTTTATTCCGATAGGATGGAAAAGTCCGGTCCCGAGAAAGATGATCTGATCAGCTCCGGTCTTTCGGGCAGCATCAAATGAACACCCGAGCACCTGGCCAGGACAGGGGGTCCGTGATGACGGCTCGGCGATAACCGGCTCAATCCCGGCATTTCGTACGAGTTCAGCAACCTGCGGAAGAAGATGGATGTGCTGAACGGTTGTTACAAGTCCGACCCTTTTCGAGGTCAGTCGTGGGATGACGTCACTGATCACCGAGAGATCCCCGTCAACCGGCCATGGTTCATAGATAACACGCTCAGTATCATCAACCGGTGTATGGCCGATATGAACCAGAATGTCTGCCCGATCCCGTGCACACAGATCAAGATCACAGGCGCCATAACAGGGATCGCCACTGATGATGACCTCATACCCGAGATGACGCAGGTCCTGGGCAAGCCGGGGGAGGAGTCGTTTTAATCCCTCTGGTGCCTGGAGTGCCACGGTTTGACACCCCTGGGTTTTCAGCCGCTCGTTAAGGTCAGGAAGACTGATCAATGATTCTCACCAGGTCGGTCACTTCTATTGAGATCAAATAGGAGTAGGGGAGTTTCAGGGTGGGATTTCCTTTCTTGATCACGAAACCGATATCTGCTATCTCTGCACCGATACTCTGCAAAGCCTCAATAATCCCGTTCATGGTCCCCCCGGTGCTGATGACATCATCAACGATAACAATCCGGTCTCCGGGAGAGATCCCATTGATATACATCTCGCCTTTTGAGTACCCGGTGACCTGGCAGACATCACACTCACCAGGAAGGCCATACATCCGTTTTCTGATGATGTTCACCGGTATATCGGTCATGAGTGAGATGGCTGTTGCAATCGGGATTCCCATGGCCTCGGCAGTTACGATGTATTTCACATTGGTAAGATCCAGAAGACGGATCATACCAACAGCAATCTCCCGTAGCAGGCCGGGGTCAATATCTGGTATTCCATCGGTGATCGGATGGACAAAATAGTTATATTCGCCTTTTTTTACTATCGGGCAGGTGAGAAGTGAATTAGCCAATATGGGATACATATGATTCTCCAAAGTCTGACAGGAATGCTTCAACAACATCGCGGGTAACATGGGGCATGCACACCATCCGAAGGTCGCCTTTTCGTGTGTATGAGACAACCCAGGGCTGGGGAACGCTGACATGCTCAAAGGTTGCTACGTTGACATCCGGTGTGACCTTTCGTTGAACACCAAATGCTTCCATACCTTCAATCATCCGCCTGGTGTTCTCCATGCAGCCGGTGACAAGAGCCTTCATCCCTTTTCGTCCGAGGTACGCCATGACCGCATATGCTGCAGCGACCGATGCACCGGGCCGTGTTCCGGTAAGGCTGTATGCCTGTTTTGTGGTAAGGTATGGTGTCTCCACCAGGAGATTACAGAAGACCCGCTCATCCCGTACCATCAGGACACCTGATGGAATGGTACTCATTCCCATCTTGTGGGGATCCACTGCGATGGATCCAACCCCGGGGACAGAAAAGTCAAAGGGCGGGGCATCATCGATGAAGGGGAGTACATACCCGCCAAAGGCAGCATCCACATGAAGGTGTACTCCTTCCTGTTCAGCCAGTTTTCCAAGGGCCGGGATAGGGTCGGTCATACCATATTCCGTGGTTCCTGCAACACTGACGATACAGCAGGTATTCTTATCGATAAGTTCTCCCGCTACATCGGTCTGCATCCTGAACTGGTCATCAATCGGGGCAACCCGCATCTCAATATCCATCATGCCACAGGCCTTCTCAAAGGAGAAATGGGCAGATGCAGGAACGATGATATTAGGTTCCTTCACATTTTTTGTCTTTTTACAAAACCGAAGCACCTGAATATTTGATTCGGTCCCCCCGGAAGTAGTGCAACCACCGGCAGATGGCTCACTGTACAGATCTGCAAACCACCGGATCAGCCGGTCCTCAAGGTTCGCAGTTCCGGGAAATAATCCGGGATCCCCAAGGTTTGTCTCCATAAAGAGATTATGTGCCTGTACCGCTACCGGATGAGGTGTTGTGCACATGGAGGAGAGAATATGTGAATAGGAAAAGTCCTCGTTTCGCTTCGCCTGTAAAAAACAAAAAAGTTCGTCGGCTGAGAGCCCTTCAGCATCCATAAGGTCTTCTCGCCGCATCAAGGATGATCCGCTGCTCGGTCCGTGCAACAGTCTCGCGGATCTTGGCAATTGCATCGATATTGGATGAGACACTGGTAATACCATGCTCGACAAGCCAGGTGACCATATCCGGCTCACTGCCAGCCTGCCCGCAGATTGATACTTCAACTCCTCCCTTCCGACAGGACTGAATTGCCTGATCAATCAGGGCAAGGACCGCAGGGTGTTTTGGCCAGTACATATCGGTGACGTTCTCATTGTTCCGGTCAATGGCGATGGTGTACTGGATCAGATCATTGGTTCCGAATGATGCGAATTTAATTCCTGCCTTGATGAAATCCTCAACAAGGACTGCACTTGCCGGGATCTCGATCATGATACCAAGGTCCACGTTCTCGACGTCTACTCCGGCCTGTCTGAAGAGTTCCTTTGCCTGAATGAACTCACGGGGATGTGAGACCATCGGGAACATGATACCCAGGTTGCTGTATCCAAGGTCCCAGAGTCTTTTAAATGTGTCAATCTGAAGTCTGAACTGGTCCGGACTCTGAAGATCCCTGCGGATACCTCGCCACCCAAGCATGGGGTTGTGCTCAATCGGTTCGTTCTCCCCGCCCTGCATGTTCCGGAACTCATCTGTTGGTGCATCAAGTGTTCTGACCCATACGGGTTTTCCGGGGAATGCATCAAGGACGACCTTTATTCCATTCATCAGTTCAGAAATGAACTCTTCTTCCCGGTGGTTCAGAATATACCAGTTCGGAGTTTTATTGAGGCCAAGAATGAGATGTTCAATCCTGAGAAGACCGACACCATCAGCACCGGTTGCTGCAGCACGCTGGGCTGCCTCGGGCATTGAGACGTTGACCTTGACGGATGTTGCCGTGATGATCTTAGCTGGTGCAGAGGCAACCTGGACCTGGACGGTTCCTGCTTCAGGGATCTGCTGGGCGATCACTCCTTCATAGATGAGGCCCTTTTCACCATCAACGGTGATCATCTGTCCATTGGTAAGAGTCTGGGTTCCTTTCCTGGTGCCCACGACCGCCGGAGTCCCGAGTTCACGGGAGACGATAGCAGCATGACAGGTCATTCCTCCTTCATCGGTCACGATTGCTGCAACTTTTCGCATTGCCGGAACCATGTCAGGATTGGTCATGCGGGTGACCATGATGTCACCTTCTTTGACTTTTCCGATGTCTTTGACATCATCAATAATGATAACCGGGCCACTGGCAATACCAGGTGATGCACCCTGACCCTGCAGGATGACCGTATCTGCAGATCCTGCTTTTGTTTCTTTCTTCACGCCTGCTACACCTTTTATGGTGGTGATGGGACGAGACTGGAGGACATATATCTTATCTCCAACTATTCCCCATTCCATGTCCTGGGGAACCCCGTAATGCTCTTCAGAGACAATGCCATAGGTTGCAAGCCGTTTTATCTCCTCATCGGAGAGTACCTGCTGCTCCTGACGTGACTTCTCCACGTTCCGCGTGATGGTTCCATAGTTCCCATCAGCAACAATCTCGATAATCTTTGGAGATATAAGTCGGTCAGTAGTCCGCTCAAGCCTGCGATCAAAGACATAATTATCAGGAGACACGGCTCCGGATACAACGGCCTCACCAAGACCCCAGGATCCTTCGATGATAGCCAGCGGTTCACCAGTCACCGGATGAGAAGTGAACATCACTCCTGCCTTTTCGGAAGGAACCAGCTGCTGGACTACTACTGCGATATTCACAGAATGGTGATCAAAACCCTGCTTTGCCCGGTAGTAAATGGCACGGGCACCATACAGTGATGCCCAGCAGGCCTGAATCCCGTTCAGAAGATTTTCAATCCCCTTAATGTTCAGGACCGTCTCCTGCTGTCCTGCAAAACTTGCATCAGGAAGGTCTTCTGCAGTCGCGCTCGACCGGGCAGCTACAATATCGCCTGTCCGGGAGAGTTTCTCATATGCGATCCCTATCTCACTCTTGAGGTCATCAGGCATCTTTGCCTTATGGACCAGATCCTTGGCTTTTTGTGCCGCAGATTCAAGCGCATCATTATCATCGACATTCAGTGATTCAAGGGTTGAATAGAGGGGTTCTTCAAGCCCTGTCTGAATTAAGAATCTTCTGAATGCCTGGCTGGTAACGACAAAAGCCGGGGGAACGGGGAGCCCTATCGAGGCCATCTCCCCAAGTGAGGCACCTTTTCCGCCAACTGATGGAATATCCTCTTTACGGATCTCCTCTAGCCAAAGAATGTCTGGAACTCCCGTCATGAAGACTAACCTGTGAGTATGTATTCCGTTTGACTTGTAATAGAGGTTTTTCACAAGGTACTTTTCCATGCCTCTGTCACGGCTGATCCAGAGGTAACCGCAGAGAGTCAAATGGATATCTATATATGGTTGCGTCTACCACCTTATAGAGCACAATCCCGCCTTAACTCAGACTGGTAGAGTGCGCGGCTGTAGATTGATTTGCCGTTTGAGGCAAGTGCGCAGCTACCGCGATGTCCCCGGTTCAAATCCGGGAGGCGGGATATGCCCAGCCCAGATAGTGTAGTGGCCTATCATGTCGGCCTGTCACGCCGACGACTCGGATTCGAATTCCGATCTGGGCGTCTTCTTTTTCCGGCAATCTTCTATAGTATTCATTCCAATACCTATGAAGATAATTCCGGTGCCGTCCATGAATAAGAAAATCCCTGTGCTAATATCTATCTGTCTGGCGTTATTCCTCATTTTCACTACGTCGGCAGATATTCTTCCAAACGGGACCAATACAACGAACAGGCAGATGCCATCAGAGACCTATCTTGAAGTGATCGGCTCAATGTCCTCTCACCAGGAATACCAGCTTGAGACCAGCAGTCATGGTGGCCATGAGGGCGGTTTCCTCTATGATGGTGAGCGGGTATCTTCCGTTGTTTACAAGAGCGATATGGCAACAAACGGCGGATATCTTGCACAGAGCAAGGGGCTGAAGATAGATGAGGGTCCACAGCAGAAAGGGGCTTTCAACGTTGATTCAAAGATAGTCTCTACATACCTCACAGACCCTGAAATCGGGAGTAAGATGGCCGCATCCGATTCACTTGAGATGTTTAATTCTGGTAATTATACAAAAGTGGATAAAAATGTAAGAAACCCACTCATCGCTGATATCATCGGTGATTATGTCGGTGGGTTCAATAGTTATTATAAAGGAGCATCTGCTGTTGAAATGACGAGTGGCCAGATTGCGACCATGGCCCGTGCCAGATCAGTCGGAACTGACAACACCATCCCCGCAGAGCTTCGGTATCTTATCGGCATTCATCCTGACATGTCATCAGGCATTCCCTATGCAGCTGGAACAGCAAGTACCGATTTTGCGATGACCAATGAGGAAGGAGCACCGACGAATACAACCGACCTGGCAACCAACAAGCAGGTGAATGATAAAACAACGGTTGACGGGCAGATATTCACCTTTGGAAAATCGTTCACGGTGACGTCGGGTCTCTCCCCGTTCTAACCCTTTTTGGCAGGAAACATATTAGAACACGCTGACTAACCAGTGGGCGTGAATACTATGACGCAGATTCGCGTTTTCATCTTCGCAATACTTTTCATTTTCACTACTCCGGTTCTCATTACAGCAGATTCGTGGGCATTGTCACCTGCATTTGATGACCATGTAAGCGGGTCGACCAGTTTGGTGAATATGCAGTCATTTGCAATGGAATCAAAACTGAAGATTCGTGCGGTTGGCGGAGATGGTGTCCCTGCCGGTGTTGAATATATGGTGAGCATCGCTCCCATCAATGGCACTGATGCTGCAATCGGCACGGTGATAACCGATTTCCGAGGTTCAATCCTTGAAGGACGTGGACCATCCGAGAATGAATCGGCACGGAATGAATGGCGTGATCACACCATGGTGAGTGGCGCAATTGTAAACTTTATGAAGTCCTTTACCTATACCTCAGGAATTAAGTTATGACATCAGCCAGGTGGAGATTTGTTCTTGGATTTTTTATCTTAATGATTGTAATGTGCACCATGGTGCAGGCAGCATACACGTTGAAACCATCGATGCTTCCTTCTCCTCCTGGTTTTACCCGTGGGTGCCACCCGTCGTATGATGAGTTTGTCGCATCAACACTTGCTGCGGACTTCACCTCAGACCGGACAGAAGGAGATGCGCCTTTCAGGGTACGGTTCTATGACATCAGCTATGGATTTGCAGATGCCCGGCTTTGGGACTTTGGTGACGGGAATACCTCAACCGAGAAAAACCCCGTTTATACCTACCGGGAACCGGGAAAATATGATGTCTCGCTGACCCTGTATTCCAATTACACGTATGAAACTCCGATGGATGAATACCTGAATACCAGCAGGGGTCAGCTGACGGATTTCATGTGGGGCAGTACTGATCGTGAACTGGATTACATCACGGTCCATGAACGGGGATCAGGTGTCAGGCAGGAAGTTCCTGAAGGATGGTATCCGGAGCCTCGGAACCGGGTTGAGATGCCATCCGGAGCAGATGGTGCAATCGGGAGTGCTTCATTTAAAGCAAATGAAATTACCCTGTATAACAGCACCCAGGGGTATCTGACCGAGCGTGGATACAAAGAAACACTTGATATAAACGGGGCATATTACCTGGTAAAAAGTGTCCCGTACAATACCGGCTTTTAACTTTTTTAACTGATGTGAATGTTGAATTATAATATTCTGAATTGTCTGAAGTGTGTACTTTTTACAGCACTTATTACAGGATTTCTCCTGTTCGCTGGATGTATAGAGGATAAACCAATTAATGTTTCGAATGTCTCCACAAATCTGACTCTCCAGGCGGAGGACATGGCACAGAATGGAAGTGCCATTGAAGCGTTATCTCTCTATGATGCAGCAATCCGGATGAATTCATCTGATGCAGGTCTCTGGCTCAAGACTGCTGACCTCCTGGTGAATGAGTCGATGAGCACCGAGGCAATCATCGGCTATTCACATGTCCTGACACTGGACCCGGAAAATAGTTCTGCACTCATCGGGAGGGGAGCAGTCTATGTTACCGAGGGGGATCTGATAAATGCCCTGGCTGATTTGAAAAATGCAACGGTATTTGATCCCCGGAATGCAAAGGCCCATGCAGGCCTTGGTGATATCTACTCTGCTCAGAATGAAACAGAGCAGGCACTCCTTGAATATGGTACCGCTATCAACCTGAGTCCGAAAAACTATGAATTTCATGTGAAAAAGGCAGAACTTCTGTTTGACTCGGGGCGATACAATGAAGCCGCAAAGGAATACGATAATGCCTTAAAGCTGAATCTGAAAGATGCCAGATCTTGGCAGCGGCTTGGTGAGATGCTCCGGTTATCAAGCCGCCTGGAAGAGGCAGCGGTTGCCTATAAGCAGCTTAATACTCTGATTCATGGTAATCCTGATAATTTATTTATCGAGGCTGAACTCCTTGAAAAAACCGGAAAGTACAAAGAGTCAAAGGAGATCTATGCACAACTGGTCACAGATGATCCAAAGAATGTGAAACTCCTCGTGGCCTTAGCAAGGGTTCAGAATGTTCTCGGGGAGTTTGATGAGTCAGCGGCTGTTTCACGCAGTGCCCTCATGGTAAATCAGAGTAATGCTGATGTATGGGCAAATCTTGGGTTTTCATATGCGAACCTGAAGAAATTTGATGCATCCTTTGATGCCTTTAACCAATCATTAAAGATTCAGCCGAATGATGCGATTACCATAACCAACGTAGGGTTTTTGCTCATGCAGTCCGGACGGTACCAGGAAGCCCTGTACCGGTTTGAAAATGCATCGCAGATCGATCCAAATGATGCTGCAACCTTGATGCAGAAGGCACGGGCAGAACTTGCCCTAGGCAAGCGGGAAGATGCACAGCGGTCTGCCACTCGTGCAACAAAAATTTCTCCGTACTCCTATGATGCCTGGTATCTCCTGGGTGATGTTGCAGCGGTGAATAAGCAGTATGATGTGTCGAAGGAAGCATTCGAGACAGCGCTTCAGATTAATCCCATGAAAGAAGACGCATTTAAGTATCTGGTAGAAGTTATGCGTCAATTAAACCAGGGATATGATACGATTCATTACTATGATCGGGCAATTGCAGAAAACCCGGATATTCCCATTGCCTGGATGAGGAAAGGGTATGCAGCTGATCTTGCGAAAGAGTATGGAACATCAGAAGATGCATATGCCCAGGTAGTCAGGATTCAGAAGGACAACACTGAAGGGTGGACAAATCTTGGGTTTGCACGATTTCAGCAGGGTAATTACTACGGAGCAATCGATGCCTTTAATAAGACCTTAGAGATCGATCCAAACCAGTCGGTTTATTATGTGAACCGTGGAGCAGCCTATCAGAAGATTGACCTCCTTGATGATGCGTACGACGATTTTTCAAAGGCTCTGGAACTGGATCCTGAAAACCGGGATGCTCTCTATGGAATGGGAAAGACCCTGTACAAGATGGGGAAAGTCCATGAAGCATTCCCCTACTTCAAGAAGATTGGAGAGAACCTCTACATTGCCCGGGTGTATGATTCCCTGTACCAGGGAGTGACATACTTCTCTAATAACTGGAACTACTGGCGATATTCCTACCAGTGGTGAAGGTACCCTTTTTTTGGGAGAATCATTCCATCCATCGTGATATCCAGGTTATTAGTCACTCTCCCGATTCGGGAGACCGGGATGGTCAGGTTCTTTAATTTTTCTTCCGGAATGAAAAACAGGAGCTCAAAGTCCCCTCCGCCGTATAATGCAGCATCCCGTGCCAGGCCCTGATCCGCTCCTTCAGGGAGAGGGATCATTCCGGATGAGATCTCCATTCCAACAGATGATTCTGCAGCGATATCATAGAGGGATAGAGCGAGCCCGTCGCTGATGTCCATCATTGCCGTTGCACCGATGAGTCGGACAAGAGTTCCCTCCCTGATCCGTGGCTGTGGTTCACACAGGTCTTTCCAGAACCGGTTGTTTCCAGAAAGACCCAGTATAGCACGCCCCAGAGTGCCGGTTACACAGATGATGTCTCCCGGCTTTGCACCGTTTCTCCTGACCGGTTTCCCGTCCCTTATGATCCCAAGTCCGGTTGAAACAATCGTCAGTTCGGTATGGGCGTCAAGATCTCCTCCGGCATAGATGGCACCAAATGCCTCACAGCAGGCTTGTGCTCCCTGAACGATCTCTGCCAACCGCTCCTCTGTATCAAGACCGATCGCGAGCACCATCTGAAGGGGCTCAGCTCCCATGGCAGCGATATCCGATAGAGTAACCGCGACCGACATCCATCCAATCTGCCAGTTTGTCATTCCGGCAGGGAAATCAGATCGTTCATGGAGCATATCTGTCGATGTAACCAGAGTCCCGCAGGGAAGACTGAGTATTGCGCAGTCATCAGAACAGGTATCTGTCCCGCATATCGGTCTGATAATCTCCAGAAGAGCACGGTCGTCCATGATTACTTCACCTTTCGCTCACGTTCTGCCAGGTATTCCTTCATCAAAGAATCAAGCATCTCCTCACTCTTTCCTTTCAAAAACTTGTCATGTTCGCCGGCCCAGTCATCAAGGGCATCGGCGAATTTATCTTCATCACAAGTACCAATATCTCCTTTGACCTGGATCTGCATATCTTTGGAGAGAACAACGGGCAGGTTCTCCTGCAGGAACACATCGCGAAGTTCATTGCTGAGGGTATCTGATGCCTTTTCATTCACGATAACCGCTTCAACACCATTTCGTGCAATTTCATGGACTATACCCTTTCCCCAGGAGGCGAGGGTCCTGACATAAAGGATATCGCCTGGCTGAATGCCTACCCGTTCGATGAGGAGGCGGACACTCTCACGTGAGAGATCAGGGAGAACTTTGATCGCCCGTGTTCCCTGTGGCCTTAATTCATCCGTCGTCTCTTTCATCCGCTTGAGCCGTCGCTGCAGTTTTTTATTGTTCCGCTCTTCCTGCCTGAGCCGGTGTTTGAGGTTTGCGATGATCTGGTCCCGTTTTATAACCTCTGGTTCAGCGTTGACTCCCTTTAGCCGCTCTGTCTTCATCGAGGCAATTTTCTTTGATAAAACCTGGTTTTGTCGTTTCAGTGCTGATATCTCCTGTTGCAGATCAGACACCAGAACCCGGAGATCTTTCACTGTCCCGTCCAGAATCCTGACCCGTTCGTCGGACGTGTCAAGACTGACTTCAGGTTTCTTCTCTTCAGCGGTCCGAACCGGCTCTTTTCTTCCGGTCAGGATTCTCTCTAAAGACTGCCCACGGATAATCCCGGCACGGACCTCATCCAGATCAACGCCTGCCGGGACCCGTTTTAATATCCCTGAAAATTTATGTCTCCAGTACTTGTAGGCTTCAGCAGCAGCAGTAAGGGCATCCCGTTCATGATCATTCCCATATCCGTATTTGCTGGCCAGCTCATACTTGGTCTCTACAGAAATGTCCTGACGCGGGGTATAGGGAACGGCCTGAAATGCGCGACGGATCTTTTCAACGGTAAAGGGCATGGGGACGACATCTGATGCAACAATTATCGGTTTCCCCAAAGACCAGATCAGCTCGATGACATCGGCCATGGTCATCTGTCGTGAACTCTGGACTTTGACCAGTTCTCCGTTCAGATCAAGAGCTGCAATCCCGATGGTAGTTCCGGGATCAATGCCGACTATGAGGTACTTAGGTCGTGCGGAGAGGGGTCTGTATTGGATCCTGTCAAGGCGTTTTCCAGACAGGCGAATCTGGACATCACCGCCCCGTGAGGATGACACCGGAATCTGATCACGGTCTTCCCTGACATGAAAAGTGACCCGTGACACACCACCAAAGGCTTTGAACTCTTTCTTCCAGTATGAAAGTCCCTGACCCTGCAGGTCCTGCTCTACTTCCCGTGCATACCTGAGCACATTTCCATGGATCTTCCGGGCATACCGGTTCTGGCTCCATCCGCCTTTTCCAGGAGACCTGTTCCTGGTAATGGTAATCTCGGTCTCTTTCTCAAAAGCAACGACTTCAACACCAGCCCCGTGAGAGGCGACCTGGGCAGCGGCACGGGCTTCTGCGAAGGGATCAAACCGGTCAAAGGTGATGTTATACCGGGCAGCGACCTGGATAAGTCCAATCTGCCGGTCACCGCCGGTTACTGCAACCAGTTTTGTCTTTGAAGGGAGTTGTTCAAGAAACCGATAGAGATCCTGCGTGTGCGGGGCAATCTCCTGAACCGAATCCACTGCAAGGATGTCTGGCTGATACCGGTGAACCAGCCTGATGAGCCGGTGAAGTGAGACTGAGAGTTCCTTCTGGATATCGCTGTCCTCTTGTATTACCAGGGCATATTTTGGTTGGACAGTCCGCGACCTGACTGATCCGGTGATGAGATCGATTCCGAATATCAGCACCCGGTCACCAGACTCCTGACTTCATTCATATCAGAAGAGATCCGGTACCGCCGGTGGAAGAACTTTGTGATAGTTTCCAGGTCATGGTCCAGTATTTCTGTTGCATTTTCATGATGTGGTGAAACCCATTGCGGCCAGTCGATGATCCAGACCTCTTCGCCATCAAACATGACATTATACTCTGACAGGTCACCGTGGATGTACCCACGATTGTATGCTGCCCTGACCTGTGTCAGTATCTCATCAAGAATTTCCTGCGGGTTTTCGAGATTACAGTCTGTTAACCGGTCACCTGCAATATATGTCATCGCAATGACATTCCGGTTCATTAAAAGCGGCGTTGGAACTCTGACATGGTTCTGAAGGGTGCACAAGGCCAGGTATTCCTGCTCGGCAGAAAAATGTGATGCAAGGACCCAGGGGCAATGCTGCTTTTCAGGAAGATAGTTCCTCCCTTTTCGGACGGTCTGAAATGATCGCTGTCCAATCCGGTGCAGTTTCAGAATGACGGGGCCGGTCCCGAGCGCTTCATAGACCCGTGATTCCTTGCCCTCCCCGATACAGGTTCCAAGGGCGCTGATGATCCCCTTTTTCACCAGATGTGAGATAGCCAGGGTATCATATCCGTTAAAGATCAGGCAGTACCCGGGATAGGGGACCTGCGAATATTTTACCATGCCTTTCTCCATCAGTTTTGAGAGTCTGAAGTGGACTTCATTGGCCGAAAGGCGGGAGTTGCGGACCAGTTCCTCTTCCGGTACCCATGAATACCTGGTCATAAGGTATTCAATTGACTGGAGAACGCGGAGTTCATATTTATGGAGGGATTTGATATGGTCTGCAGAAAGGTCCATTTACGTATATTTTTATAATCCGGGTATGTTATAGTGCATCGTATCAGATTACAATCCATCGCCATATCCCGAAGATTGCTCCAAGGGTTCATGCTGATCGCATGTTAACCTGTACTGAATACCTTGCTTCAGGATACCACATTATGAGGTTGATCAATGCCTGGTGATCCCTGTGTCAGATGCAGGGCCCCGTCAGTACTCTATCAGCGATATTCTGGTCGGCATCTGTGCGCTATACATCTTGCTGCAGATATTCTGGTCAGAGTAAAGCGAAGTATCCGGCTGGACGGCGGGGTGGGAAAAAAACCTGTTATTACAATTTTCTGGGAAGGCCTGGCATGTTGCCCCCTTCTCTCAATTCTGGGACAGGTACTTGGAACACGGCCAGGAATGGAATGCGTTCTCCTGCACAATGGGTGTGATCTCCCTGACCTCTCAGAAATTGGGGCTCTTCTCCCTTCCACCATCAGGATCAGAACAGATGATATTCAGGGCCGGAATATCAGGGATGCGGTACAGATGACCGGGGCTGATCGTCTTGTCATATGCACGACGCTTGATGAAGAGGCAGAACTGGTGCTTGGCTCTCTTTTATCCGGGAAGTGTCTCTCCCTTCTCCAGCACCCAGATCTCTCCCCGGTTGTTCTCCTGCGACCATTTCGTGAGATACCTCTGGACGAGCTACGACTTGTGCAGGATTTGCAATTCCCTGTCACTGATGGTGCTGAACCTGGAACTCATGTTCAGACATTTCTGTCTTCTCTCACCCGGAATCATCCTTCGATCCCGTTCTCTCTTATCAGGTACCGGGATCGCCTGTGTGAACTTGAAAAAAACCACACGCTGAAGTCTGACTGATCAGACACTCTTTTTTCCTTTTCGGATGATTTACTGAGCACGTATGACACACTCCTCTCCGGACCCGGATTCCATCATCAGGCTTCTTCAGGATGTCCTTGCATCAGGTTCTTTAAAGGGATTTATTGTTGGCCTCTCCGGCGGAATTGATTCAGGTGTTGCCGCAACCCTGTGTGTTCGTGCAGCAGGACCTGAAAAGGTGCAGGGAATTTTTCTCCCTTCTGCAGTTACTCCTTCAGAAGATGCTGCCGATGTACAGATGCTTGCTGATTTTCTTAAAATACAGGTCATGACAATACCCATCGGTCCGGTTATTGATCAGTATAGAAAGATGCCCGGCTTTACGGAGACTTCATACCTGGTCGGAAACCTGATGGCGAGGACCAGGATGACCATTCTGTACTATTATGCAAACCAGATGAACCGGCTGGTGTGCGGGACCTCGAACTATACTGAGTTTCTTCTCGGATATTGCACGAAGTACGGTGATAATGCTGCAGATGTTCAGCCCATAATCCACCTGCAAAAGACGCAGGTGTGGGAACTTGCCCGGACTCTAGGCATCCCTGCCCGGCTTATTGAAAAGACTCCTTCAGCTGGGCTTTGGCAAAACCAGACCGATGAAGATGAACTGGGGATGAAATACGCGGTTATTGATGAGGCGATCAGGAATCTGGAAAAACAGGGGTGGGAACCGAAAAGCACGGATGAAGAGAGAGTATTAGAAAAAATGAACAGGGCCGGGCATAAACAAAGGGCCGCATTTCAGGTAAAAAGATAAAGTTCCTGATATTCTTTTAAAAATGAGCCGGGTTTATTCAGGAAGGCCAGGCTCTTTTCATCCCCTACGCAGGGGTAGAGAGCCTTCTGCGGAAATGGTTTGGGGAGCAGTTTTCCATAACAGGTCACGGTACGCATGGCCGGGAGTGTGTCAGGGTATCGTGGGTTTCTCTCCTGCCTTCCATCGGCGAACAGATAATATGCTGCTCCCTGCATATTTTCAAATGGAAGATATTCACTGGTAAATGCGGAAGATACCAGGTTTGCCATAAGGAGGGTATCTTTGAATGGGTTAATGGTGACATGCCCATATCCGGGAGGGATCAGGACAAGGTCTCCTTTTCGCGCTTTAACAAGGACGATATCAGACAGGTCAATTTTCTGAAGCAGGTACAGTGCCTCTCCTTCGAGCACTTCGTATATTTCGGGGAAATCATGACCATCAGGGGCAGGCTGGTGATAATGCCCTTTTGTTTTTATCCACTCCCCGCAGATGACCTGTCCTGGAATCCTGGTGATGTCATACCGGATCTGCTGCTCCTCCAGCCATTTTTTATCCATGTCATTCAGAACAAGACCCCTGAACATCTCATAGGCCGGACCATCACATCTGCAGTCCGGGTCTGCCATTACGGTGAGCAGATCAGAGCAGTCTCTGACATCCGGGTTTTCCAGTGGGATTGGCTGCATGTCAACTCATCTTCTCCTGGATTACTAATAACTTATGCATCCTGTCTGGCTGGCTTGTTTTAAATTTCTGAAACGAACTGCATGGTTGAGACATCGCACAGTCCCTTCATAGCCTGCATGGTCACTGGTATTCCTTTCTCTCTCAGTGCTGCCATCCAGTTTGTGCCCCCAAGAGCGGCAAGTCCCATGTACTGGGGATCGACAGCAACACCAAGGCAGGGAGTATTTGGAAGACCAAGGTCAAGAATGCCAGTAAAATATCCTTCGGTCAGTTCCTCGAGAACTTCTTCAACGTCATCTTCAGCTTCCATGTGGCACTCCCTGATGTTACCCAGAAGACTCCCGTTCCCATCCTTCATGACCTGGTGGACTGAAGTGATCTCCTGGGAGACCAGCACCTGAAGCGGGTCAATTGTCGTATATTCGTATTTTATCAGGTGCGTGAACCGCTTGGGTATGTTATCTGCAACTTCTATCACCCCTCCGCCGATGGGATTACAGGGTATCCCCCGCTGAAGCAGGAGGCCGTCAAGGGTCGTGCTACACAGGGTGAGAATACCACAGAAATTTTGTGGTATTACAAATCCATCCAGTTCTTCTCCCGCATTGAGGGTTCGGATAAGGCTGCTTGGTGACACTCCTGCTTCACAAGTTGCGCGAAATACAGATACGGTCTGCTCAAGGTCTTCCGCACGCACGAGTGAGAGATTATACACAACAGTCCCGGTACCCTGAACAGGGTTGAATGTGACCTGCATAGCAAAATCCTCAATCTGGTGACTGACAAACCTGAGGAAATCACTCATGACTCATTGTACGAGCCCGTAGATAGAAAAATATTCTTTTTTTGGACGGTACACAGTACGGTATGGAGCAGCGTACCAGGGAAAAAGCATCACGGGCAGTTTCGGATATCCTAAAGGCGGCGGGATTTGATGTTCATAATGCCCCAGCGCCCCTGGATCTTTCTGCAATCAGGAAAAACACCTATCTTCTTGTCAAGTGCTCTGATGATCCGGATGAGGCAGAATCATACTCTGATACCGAGTATACCATTCGCGCCGGACAGGAGGAAAAAGTCTGTGAAAAGCTCCTGGTGACATTCAATCCTTCCATAACGGCAGATAATTGTATCGTCTGGTACCCGGAAGAGTTTGCGCTCTATGCCGGTGAAGCAGTGCTTGCCCGTGTCCTGGGAAAGACACTGGTTCTTCCGCTGGACGGCAGTGAAGAGACCGGTCTCTACAAAGCGCGGAGTCAGCATGAGAGTGATGGTGGTGTTCGGATACCCCATCTTCCGGTTCGCATTCACCGTGACGAGGCCGAGGAGAAGGCAGGCATCCCCGGGGTTGCAACACTCCGGTTCCTTCCGTACTGGATGTTCCGGTATACCTGCAGAGGGAGCGCTGGTTATAAGGATCAGAATATCGAGTTTGACGGGACCGGTTCAGGTGCTATGAATGCGATCAATGGCGCGCTTACCGATATTGATGGAGATACCATAACAAGGAGGGAGATCCCTGAAGGAAGTGAGATCTCCAAACCTTCGATAACCCATGCAGTAGCCGAGGAGAAGATTACCGGGCACCTCATCAAATCAATGACGAAACGAGTCAGGATCAGACAGGTCAAAGGAGATGCTATCTTCTACGAAGAGAAGAACCTGGCTCCTGAGCCGGAGAATATCTCTCTGGAACTTCGTGAGCTGTATGTCCCGGTGTGGCAGATTAAGGGGAAAAAGATAGTTGAGATTAATGCCTACTCCGGGCAGCGTCTGATTGAACCGCTGGATGATGGTGTTGAAGTCTTTTAAGTTTCTGTGGTAAGTTCATCAAGCCGGCTGGTCACCGCTTCGACATGACCCTTTACCTTCACCTTTCTCCAGATCTCCCGGATGATTCCATTCTGGTCGATGAGAAAGGTTGACCGTTCAACTCCCATATACTCCTTCCCGTACATCTTTTTCAGTTTCCAGGCACCGTATGCCTCGATGACATCATGATCTACATCCGAGAGCAGGGTTACCTTCAGATCATGCTTTTCGATAAATTTCCGGTGACTTTCCACAGAGTCAGGGCTGATTCCAATAACCGGCACCCCGAGTTCTGCAAGTTCTTCATAGACTGATGAGAACGCCAGGGCTTCAGCGGTGCAGGCCGTTGTATTATCCTTCGGGTAAAAGTAGAGAATACACCATGATCCCTGGTATGACCGGGCAGTATGCACAGTTCCGGAATGATCCGGAAGTGAAAAATCAGGTGCAGAGTCACCGGGTTTTATCTCAATTACTGTCATATCGCTCATGTTCTTATTTCCAGGTGATGCAGCATAACATTAACTGGTGATAAATAAGAGATGTAGAGGCAACTGGTTTTATTCGTTCTGGAGAATCCCCCCATGCGTCAGTCTGTATTTGGTCACCTTATCCTGGCAACTATCATCTTCTCTGTGTTACTCATCTCCGGAGTACTGCTGGTGTCCCATTTCACGGTCATGCAGGGTATTACTGATGCAGAGCGGGCAACTGCTCCGGAAGTCGCAGAAAAGGTTGTTCAAATCCTGAAGATGGAGGAGAAGAGCCTGTCATTATTTACCCATGACTGGGGGGTATGGGATGATACCTACCAGTTTGTCCAGGATGGGAACCATCAGTATATCAAGTCAAATCTTCAGGATGGAACATTTTCTGCGTCACAATTGGATCTCGCCATATATATCAATAAAACCGGGGGAATCGTCTTCCAAAAGGGATATGATGCGCAAACACAATCAGTCACTCCGATACCTGATGATTTGTTTGATTTGATATCCGGATACCGGCTTCTTGACGACCCTGAACAGTTTGATCCGATAACTGGTATCATCCCTCTGAAATCCGGACCGGTTCTGATCTCGGTGCAGGGGATCTACCGGAGCGATGAGACCGGTCCCCAGGAAGGATATCTCATCTTTGGGAAATTCCTGGATGAAGACCGGATTATGGAGATATCAGAAAACTCGGTATTTCCATTCCAGATTATCGGATCGTATTCAGATAGGGAGCACTATATCAATGCCCTCCTGCCCTATGCCTATCTGGATCCATCCGGACAGACATTCATCATATACAGCGAGGTTTCTGATATTCGGGGGAATCCTGCGTACCTTGCGAAAACAGAAATACCATTCAGAACTCCCTACACATCTTCATTAATTCTATCTTTGATACTTACCACCGCCATTCTGTGTGGCCTTTTCTTCTCTGCCCTTATCCTGTATTACCGCCGATACCTGCTCCCTCATCTGCAGGGGATTGCGAATATCCTTGATTCATCACAGGACATGGATTGTCAGTCCAGCATCCTGTCCAATGCCCCGGCAGAATTGACTCCGCTGGTAAAGGCGGTTGATGATACCGCAACATCACTTCGGAAACATCAGGATGAACTTGCCCGAACCCAGGAAGAGCTGGCAGAAGCAGAAGAGCGTATCAGAATTCTGTTTGAACATGCACAGGATGCCATATGCGTCATTGACGGTACAAAAATTGTGGACTGCAACCAGGCTTTCTCCGGTGTTTTTCAAAAGGAACGCGGAACGCTTATCGGCCAGGATATGTCTCATTTTGCAGTGCTCATTGATAACCGGTATTCATCATCCGTTCATGGATTTTTCCAGCGGATTTTAGACCATCCTGCAGGATCGGTTACCAGGTTCGAATGGTCATTTCCGGATTTTTCAGGGCAGGAAAAAGAGTCGGGATCAGATCAGGTGGTATTTGACATCCTTATCCGGGATATCAGATTCCATGATAAGAGTCTGGTTTTTATTATTGCCCGTGACATATCCCGCCAGGTTGAATTTCAGCAGAACCAGGAACAGCTTCTCCAACGACTTGAGGAAAATCTGGTCCATATGGGGGCCCTCAATGATCAGATTCGAAATCCACTGACCATCATCTCCACCCTGGTTGACGAGAATGACTGCCCGGACAGGGATCGTATCCTCCATGAGGTAGAAAGGATTGACCAGCTCATTGATCGTCTTGATGATGGGTTTATTTCGTCTGAAAAGGTATGGCAGTACCTGCATAAAAAGCATGAAAAATTTGAGGATATTGGTTCCTGATGGTCCGAATAAAGATCCGTGCGATTGGAAAGATCAAAGAACCATACATCCGTGATGCTATTGCCGACTATGCAAAACGGATCAGTAGCAACTGCCCGGTTGAATGTACTGAATATCCTGAAGCACCTGTTCCAGACACTCATCCTTCAACGATAGAAAAGGCATGTGTTTTTGAGGGAGAGAAACTCTGCTCGGGAATTGATTCACAGGAATATGTTTTTGCGTTGGACCGGGTCGGCAGACAAATCTCCAGTCAGGGATTTGCAGATATTATCAAACGCTGCGAGATAGAAGGGCCGTATCAGCTGGTTTTTATTATAGGTGGTCCTCATGGGCTGTCAGAGGATTGTCGAAAAAGAGCGGATGTTATCGTATCATTATCTGCAATGACCTTTCCTCATCAGGTTGCACGGCTCATCTTGTATGAACAGTTGTACCGGGCATTTACTATTATCAGGGGTCTTCCCTATCACCGGTAACCGGGCAATAATATCAGGTCGAGCAGATTGATTTGATACCCTGTACCCTGACCTGATTGACCGGGGGTATTCTGATGTTTCCGGAATTTTCAATGAACTCCGGAACACCGGGTGAGAGATCAATCAGATGGGTAATATCTTGCCAGGGTTCAGGATAGACATGCTGATCCAGCCATTCCCCGTCATATGACGGTTCATATGCAATTTTTTCCATATCAAGTGAGAAATCTGCAGATACTCCTGGTTTATTGCCCCTGGGATCGAGTCGTATCCATTTGTCCAGTTGTTCCAGGTATACTGCAGTCAGACCATGGAGCACCCAGCTCCCATCCTCACACCGCACCCGCTGATAACACAGACCGGCAGGAATGCCAAGCGCCCTGCATAATGCAACAAACAGGTGAGACTTTCCAAAACAGAGTCCATGTCCGGCGGTCAGGACATCGGTCGCATTCCACATCAGATCGCTCTGTCCGGCATCGACCGAATGGGCAATTGAATCCCTGACCCAGGTATACAGGGTTCTGGTCCGCTCGATATCGTCAATTTCGGATGTGGTTATTGTTCGTGCCAAAGTCCGTATCTCTGCATTCGTGCAGTTGATCACTCCTGAACATGATAGGTATGGAGTGATTGATGCGGGAGGTATGAGTGGGGGGAGGTGCATCTTGTATCACCAAGGTGATCATCTCAAGTGCTTATCGCATCAATATTTCGATCTGTCAGTTTTCTGATTCTCTGCAATGATACCGTCAGAATCAGACTACTGGTCTATTTTATTGAGGGATGACATACCTGATACCGGAAAGGTATATGTATTTATGAGAAATCTGAAATCTCCAATCCTTACTGATTTATATGAATTGACCATGATGTACGTCTGGTTTTTATCGAGTACCATAAATAATCAGTCCTGCTTTGATCTTTTTTTCAGATCCTGTCCGTTTCAGGGTGAATACATAGTTGCGGCCGGAATAGACGATGCGCTCTTATTTCTGCAGGATGCCCGGTTTTCAAAGGAAGATATTGCGTATATCCGGTCTCTTGATCTCTTCGATGAGGCCTTCCTGACCTGGCTGTCAGACTGGAGATTTGATGGTTCAGTCCATGCAGTTGATGAAGGAACGGTTGTTTTTCCCGGGGGCCCGGTGTTCAGGGTGAGCGGCCCGATAGGTTCCTGCCAGCTGGTTGAGACCGCTCTGTTAAACCTTATCAATTTTTCTTCTCTCATCGCGACGAAAGCAGCCCGCATCTGTATGATCGCCGGGTTTGACACGGTCATGGAGTTTGGGGCCAGAAGAGCCCAGGGTCCGGACGGTGCATTGTCTGCTTCACGTGCTGCATATATTGGAGGGTGTATGGGGACATCGAACGTTGAGGCGGGGAAGATATTTGGCATACCGGTGAAAGGAACTCATGCCCATTCCTATGTCATGTCATACCATTCTGAACTGGATGCATTCAGACAGTATGCAGCGGTTTTTCCTCATGCAACCGTTCTTCTTGTTGATACGTATGACACCCTCCACAGTGGTATGGTTCATGCTATAGAGGTCGGCCAGGAGATGAAAAGACAGGGCCGAACCCTGGCCGGTGTGAGACTTGACAGTGGTGACATGCTCTCGTTATCGAAACAGGCACGGAAGATGCTTGACGATGCAGGACTCTCTGATACGAAGATTGTCGCATCCGGAGATCTTGATGAGTACAGCATTTATTCACTTAAGGAGCAGGGAGCACCCATCGATCTCTACGGGATTGGGACCCGGCTTGTTACCGGTCATGAGTCACCTGCCATTGCCGGGGTGTATAAATTATCAGCAATAGAGCACACACCTGGCAGATGTGAGATGCGGATGAAGGTTACTGATCACACGGACAAGACTTCGCTTCCGGGTATCAAGCAGGTGTACCGTTCCTTCGATGCCAATGGCATGATGATCAGTGACTGCATTGAACTTGAGTCTGCAGGCTATGATGTACCCGGCTCTGTCCCATTGCTTACCCCGGCTCTTTGTGAGGGAACCATAGTCCGCCCGGCATGTGCATTACCGGATATCCGGGATAGAGTAATTCGTGCATTGCACATGATACCTCCAGACGTGGTCAGACTTATGCACCCATTCAGGTATCCGGTATCTACCGGCCCGGCTCTTACCGACGTAAAGGAAAAAATGATACATGGATATTCCGGTTGATCCGGGATACCCACATTATTCGACGATCAGATTCTCGTTAAACCGGTCTTCAGTTGCAAGCAGGAAGTCTGAAGACATGTGCAGGCAGTCTTTCGGACAGATGTCGTTACACTGGCTGCAGAAGACACACTGGGTAACCCAGATCCTGATCCGTTTTGTCTCCGGTATAAACTCAATCGCATTTGCCGGACAGACCCTGATACACATTTTGCATCCGATACAGGTGTTCCGGTCATAGAGGATCTTCCCCCGGTACTTGACCGGTGTTGGGATGGGCGGATGGATAGTGGCCTTACCTGCAGCAACTGACTCCAGAAATCCGGTAATCGTTGGAGGCAGGTTTTTTGCCGGGAAGAAGTTGGTGGCCGGCTTTTTAAAGAGCTGGCGAAGTACCATCGGAACTGAGGGGAGTTTAATCATGATAAACACCCCGCAAAGAGAAAGCTCCCGTCAAGAATGATAAGAAACATCCCGATGAGTCCGATGGTTGTGAGCCATCCCCAGTACAGGGATACCACGGTATTAATCCTGAACCGTGCCATAACGACCCGCACAAGTGATACGGAGAAGAACATCACCACAATTACCTTCAGGAGGAAGAAGATCAGGTCCACTCCGGCGGCCATGACTCCCGCCACTCCGAGAACCGGAGAGAGATTCCATGGGAAGAAGAGGAGCACAGCAAGGCCGGCCATCGCCACCAGTTTTGTTGCCATGGAGAGGGAGAAGAGGGCAAGGTTCCGTCCCGAGTACTCCACAAGGAGCCCGCCGCACAGCTCTGTCTCTGCTTCCGGGGTGTCACAGGGGATCCGGGATAGTTCGGCAGGAGTGACCCAGGCCAGAACGATGAGAAGGAGTATACATCCTATGATCCCGACCGGTCCGACAACGGTCCAGATGGGATTTGCCGCCAGC
The DNA here is from genome assembly GCA_964515765.1 of uncultured Methanospirillum sp. Taxonomy (GTDB): domain Archaea; phylum Halobacteriota; class Methanomicrobia; order Methanomicrobiales; family Methanospirillaceae; genus Methanospirillum. The sequence continues at coordinate 22,516 of CAZEWE010000024.1, forward strand.
GTGTTGACTGAGAATGGCATGACTAATCCGGCGACCGCAAGTCTCCAGGCAATTGCGACAATTGCTATTGCAAGCGGAAACTCATAGGCGATCATGGTCACCATCTCACGCTGGGCACCGACACTTGCATAGGGTGAGCCGGATGCAAATCCCCCAACAACCATGGCAAGGGCCGGGACCGTCAGCAGGTACATGATCAGGATGAGATCTCCATACTCTCCAATCATCGGCAGGGGTGTCCCGACCGGGAGAATGCTGCCCAGGGGGAGGTAAAAGAGCA
>CAZEWE010000025.1:0-22435 GCA_964515765.1 uncultured Methanospirillum sp.
GCTACAGGAATTGTGCTTACTAATGTGGATGGGAATGAGATATAAGGGTTATGATATCCCTCTCCCATAATGGTTCATTCATGAACGGGCTGAACGGTGAATTCCTGCCCCAAGAAGAGCGGATGTGACAAAAGGAAGTGCTATTGTTGCATCACAGAAACACTGCACTTTTCTGCAGGTACATGACTCCTTTCCCCACGATACCGCTTCTTCAAACGTGCAGCCGGATAGCCCTCCATAGTGTGGTGTATCAGTTGTATACTGGATCGCATAATCATGTCCCCCGCACCCGTGATCATGGATGGACGCAATAACCTGAGTCTGTTGGATGAAGTTTTTCGGAACCCCCCCGCCGATATAGATGACACCTGTTTTCTGTGCTTTTTCAACAAATCCGGTCAGCTGGTCTGCATCCGCTAATTGATCTATCATGATCTGGTGACCATCCCTTCGCGCCATCACAAGAGCAATTCCTATTGAAGAGTCACACAGGGCTGGGACGAAAATGGGAATATTCAGACGGGCAGCCGTAGCCGTTATCGATCTTCCTGAAGGATACTGATGTGAAAGCCATATCCCAAGTTGCCGGATAAAATCCGCAGAAGAGCCTGAGAAACCATCAAGTCCCTGTGCGAATTCTGCAATTTTTGCATCAACACTCCTGAACTGATCCTCATATGCAAAAACATCATAAATCCGGTCAATACCCTGTCTGAAGAGATCCTGGTCATCGGCCATATGATGCCCGAGATAATGCCTGATACCAGCATGCTCGCAGATATCATGGAAAATATTCGCTCCGGTGGAGACCAGCACATCAATATAGCGGTTTTCAAGCAGAGCAATCAGGCATTCCTGCATACCGGCAGGAACCATGGCACCTGACAGACCGGCGAGTATGGTAACGCCCGGATCCTCTATCATCTGGCTCCATACCGCAACAGATTCCCCGAGTTTTCGCCCCTGAAACCCGGTCATACTCATCTGTTTCAGGAGAGAATCAACTCGGGTTTCCGGCTTTACCGGCTGCATGGGGTGAAGATTCATACCAGCGGATTAACACTGCAGGTATTTGGAAATATCGAAAAAAAGTATATAGAATATGCAAAATTTTCTGAAGTACTTCAGAACATTTGCTTATTACTATGAAGTGCGTTTTGAGTGGACGCCTTTGAATAACCTGTTTCCATTTCGATTATTCAAAGACGTTATGCAAAGCACTATAATGCCCGGATAAGAGATTCCCGGGTAACGATGCCGATAACTTTCCCATTATCCGTGACAGGAAGGCTGCTGATGTTCTTTGTAAGCATCTTTGATACAACATCCGGAATCGTTGAGCTCTTTTCAACACTCATAACCGGTGAACTCATAATATCCTTGACCAGGATATTGCGGATCTGATGTTCCTGGTGCCGGTCATCTACTGCCTCACGGAATTTGGTCAGAGCAACTGCAACATCGGTCTCCGAGACCAGTCCTGTCACCTTATTGTCAGCCATGACAACATACCTGGCAATTTTCTCATCAACCATCTTCCGGCGAAGATGAACCATCCGTTCTCCGGCCTCAATTACATGATGAGGGTCAGTGACCGAGGAGAGATCTCCTTCTGGAACCATCTTTGCGAGTAAGTCTCCATATGCTACCTGTCCGACAATCTTGTTGTCTTCATCGTATACAACAGCCAGTTTTGCCTGGTTCTGCAGAAGCGGAATCAGGACGTCGAGTTCCTGGTCCTCATATACAATGGTAAATTCGGTGTCAATGGTATTGGAGACGTGGATCGCGGTTGGTGCGACTTCAGAACTGTGTCTGGCACCAAGTTTTTCTACTATCTTCTGACGGGATACTGTCCCGACCACTTCATCGTGGTGAAGTACCACGAGGGGATCAAGTCCGGTATCAAGCATTTTATCCAGGGCATCGGTGACCGGAGCAGACTTTGCTACCGTTACCGGTTTTGCCATCACGTCTCGTACAAGTATGGTATTGGTCATTGAACCACTTCCCGTATTATGTCATCTCTGGTAATTATTCCTTTTATGCCGTTCTTGCCAGAGATTATCACACTCTGACAGGCGGTCTGTAACATGACCGCCACGGCTTCTCTGGTTCTCGCTGTCTCAGGAAGAGACGGGATTGTCGGCCTCATCATCCCTGCTGCGGTACCAGACCCCGCATTTTCAGGGTTATCTTCATAAAAGGCAAGATCACTTTCGGTAATAATCCCGACCGCTCCTCCATCATCAACAACGATTACTGCCCCTGCTCCCTTTTTCATGAGGTCAACCACATGCACTGAGGAGTGCTCCGGTGTGACCATTGCAGGTTCATGCATTACCTCGTGGACCGGAATATCCAGTTGATCCACCAATTGAGAGCGCAAAATGTCAGTTCTGGTCAGAACACCCAGAACCATCCCCTGATCAATAACCGGAGCTCCCGATATCTTATGGCTGACCAGGAGCAGGAGCGCATCACGAATGCTGCTGTCGGGGGATAAACTCACCAGATCAGTACTCATCACCTGACTCAGGGGGGCACTATCCATCTTCCGGTGCCGCCAGTCCGGATCATTCTTCCGAAGACGAAACCCGATATCCTTCTTTGTGATGATTCCCTGTGCGCGACCTTCATCAACGACAAGGACACGGGATATCTTATGCCTGAGCATCAGGTTTCGTGCATGTGAAACGGTATCACCCGGTTTTGCGGCATGTACCGGTGTAGACATCAGATCTGAAACCAGCATCACTTATCTCCTGTCATTATTCGCCGGTGAGAAGGCTCTGACCAGATCAAACTCTGTGACAAGACCGACCAGTCTGCTCTGATCGATTACCGGCAGAGCTCCCACTTTCTTTGCCATCATGGCCCGTGCTGCGTCGGTCACGGTTGCATCAGGATCGGTTGTGAACAGGTTCCCGCTTAACAGATCACGGACCGGGATATTCATGACCTCTGCTACGTTACCGGTAACCAGCTTTTCAAACACCCTTCCGGTTCCAATGTAACGGACGATGTCTGTCGCTGTAATTATCCCGAACAATACATCATTTTTCACGATGGGAAGGCGTCTGAACTGGTGCTCTGTCATCACCTTGGTCACAGTCGAGAGCGGACAGTCCGGCTGCTGAACCAGCAGGGATCGGGTCATAATGCTCTCTACCGGAGTTGCAGCATGTGAGCGGCACAGGATCTTTAAGACATCCCGTTCGGTAACAATGCCATTGAGCACCCCATCGTCATCAACAATCGGAATACCTCCGATACGGTCACGAAGTATGATCTCAAGCGCTTCATTCAGCGTTGCATCAGGACGCAGTGTCCTGACATCAGTCTTCATGATCTTGCTGACGCTTTCGTTGATTGCTGCGAGGAAATTCCCATCATGTTTGACATTGATGAGGTTGAAGAGCTCACCGCCGCCAAGAAAATCAATGACATCCCGTGCAGTAATAATTCCCTTCAGCCGATGAGTCCCCGGGTCTACTATGGGCAGCCTGCGAAATCCCCACTGAGTAAGGGTTTCTATTGCTCCAAAGATCCGCATGGTGGGCGGGGCTGAGATCACCTTCGACGTTGCTATAGAAAGAACAGTCCTGTTATCATGGTCATGATGTGAATGCATGAGATACCAGCCTTAAGGTTACACGGTGAATACATCCGGACATCCTGCCGGGGATGAACGATCAGAAAACCGACAGATGCCAGGATTTAGGTCAAAAATTTATACCTCCGGGCAGAAAGGTGCCCGGAATCTCATATACCTGCATGAGAAAGGGAATGTGCCCGGTTCAGGAATATCAACGTCTGGCAGAGAAATCCTGTCAGATGCAGATCATTACAACCGGTCGTCTTCCATGCAGTTTGGACATATGAGTGAACCGTCAATACTGGCCAGTTCATCAGACATATGGCCGCATCTGCTGCACATCCCTGAACCAATGTCGTCTGCACGGTTGATTACCACGAGTTCGCCCATCAGTTCATTAATCTCGGTACTTACTGCAACGATGTCCCGGACACTCACAATACCGATCACGACACCTTTGTCATTGATGATTGGCAGTCTTCTGACCCGGTTTCGGATCATCAGGTGAGCAGCCTCCTCAACGGTTTTATCAGTACTTATCGTGATCAGGGGTGAAGTCATGATCTCACTGACATGAACTTCACTCGGGCGCAGATCCCGGGCGACAACCTTGCAGTTAATGTCCTGCTCGGTAACTATCCCCACGGCAACGCCATCCCGGAGGACAATACAACTGCCGGATGGGTCCTTGCTGCACATTTTCCGTGCTGCATGCGCTACCGTTGCATGATAATCAATAGTCTTGGGGTTCGTTCGCATTATTTCCCGCACTGGGACCTTCGTCTCGAGCTGGATCGTGTCACTGTTGTAGCTCATTACTGTCACCTCTCGGTTTCCCGGGCAGATGCATTGCTCTGATACTTATCGGGATCGGGTATTAATCCATCGCTCCGGTGACCGGTATGAAAATTATTAAGATCCGAGACAGGTGGGATGACAACAATAATAATACTCCCTGATCATAACCATGTAGACAGGCAGGCTTTTCGTTGGCCTGATTTCGAAAAAAACAGCCCAGGGACGTAACCACAATGGGAATAAGCCAGACTCTCTCGCGAATCCTATCAAATCTTTTCCAGAACAAGACCGCCCGAATAGGTATCTATGGCCCTCCAAATGCAGGAAAAACCACTCTTGCAAACAGGATCGCTGAAGACTGGTCAGGCACGGTATCCGGAACTGCCAGTGAGGTGCCACATGAGACCAGGCGGGCAGTCAGGACAGGAAATATTACCATAACCGGTTCAAACGGCCGGTCCATAACTATCGATATCGTCGATACACCCGGCGTTACCACCAGGGTTGATTATAAGGAGTTTATTGAGTACGGTATTGAGCGGGAGGATGCCATCACCCGTGCACGCGAGGCTACCGAGGGTGTCGCTGAGGCCATGCACTGGCTTCGGGAAGACATTGACGGGGTTATTTACATGATTGACGCAACCCTGGACCCATTTGCACAGGTCAATATCATGATGATCGGGATTATTGAAAGCAGAAAACTTCCGGTGATCATTGCTGCCAACAAGATTGACCTCCCGGATGCGGCACCCCAGCGGATACGGACTGCCTTCCCCCAGCACCCGGTCGTTCCGGTTTCATGTCTTGATGGAACCCAGGTTGAAAGTCTCTATGAAGAAATGGTCCGGCATTTCAGGTGAAAAAAATGCAGGGTGTACGAATAGATCTCATATCAGAAGAACGGCTCGCACAGATGCCTTCAATGGAAAAGATACGACTTATCCTGGATAATGTCCGTGAAGGCACCATTGTCATTCTTGAAAGCGGCCTCACACCCGATGAACAATCTGTACTTATTGAGATGACCATGCAGGAGATTCTGCCTGACAGGTTTTCAGGAATAGAGATTGAGACATATCCTTCCAAGCAGCGGCCCGCAGGTGTGTTCTCCCGGTTTATCAGGGGAGATGATGAGAACCGGAGACTGACCGTTATCGGTCCGGCAAATCAGCTGAAGATGATCAGAAAAGACCGGGGTCTTATCAGCGCCTGGATATCAGGGAGGTGATCCATGCCCCATCGCTGCGCCGGATGTAATACCCTGTTTCCTGATGCACGCCACTTCAGGGATGGCTGTCCGGTATGTGGCTGCGGCAAGTTCGTCTTTGAGGTCGGCCGTAGGAGAGTACAAAAGAGAGAACCTGCCCTGCAAAACCATGAGCCAGATACACCGGCGCCTGCACCTGCACCGCTGACCAGAGAGCCTGAAGGCGTTGTTCAGGAAGAACCCCTCGAGCAGGATCCTGATTCTATTGAAAGTATCAGGATTCTCGAACCCGGCAGGTATGATCTGAACCTGTCCAGACTGGTCGAGACTGATGACCGGGTCGTACGGGTTGGATCCGAAGATACGTACCGTCTCGATTTACACTCGATGATACGGCAGAAAAAGAAAAAGTAACTTCTTTGCAGGTTAAGAGATATTATCCACCGCGTATCCCTTAGTGGCAAGAAGATTGATAACCCGCTCACGGTGGTTACCCTGTAATTCTATGGAGTTGCCTTTCACCGTGCCTCCACAGGCCAGTTTACTTTTCATAAACTTGGAAAGATCTTCAAGATCAATATCTGTCGGATCCAGCCCTTCAATAACGGTGACTTCTTTCCCATACCGACGTTTATTCACTTTAACGTTAATACGCTGCTGTTCTTTTGCAACTTCCTCACAGATACAGAGTTCCTTTGGTAGCCCACATATGGAGCAGATACCACCATTCATTACTTATTCCATCTCCTGTTTTACTATTAAATGCTTATCATAAAATATCCCGATATAAACCGGTTTTTTCTCATATATGGAAGGAGGCGGTTGTTGCAGTATATTATCTTCATCCATCCAACCTGAAAGGAATATGTCTGTCATGGTCCTGGGGACCGCTTCTCATGTCGGGAAGAGTACAATGGTAGCCGGCCTGTGCCGGATCCTCCATCGCCGGGGGATTTCTAATGCCCCGTTTAAATCACAAAACATGAGCCTGAACTCCTGGGTGACCGGGGATGGGGGCGAGATCGGGATTGCACAGGCAATGCAGGCACATGCGGCAGGCATTCCTCCCTGTGTGGAGATGAACCCCATTCTTCTCAAACCAAAGGGGGATCAGACATCGCAGATTGTACTGCTTGGCAGGCCTCATCATGATGTACATGCCGGTGACTACTACAAAGTGACCGACAATCTGCTTACCGTAGCATTAGATGCCGCAGAAAAACTCAGGAGCCAGTACGGGGCGCTCGTGGTTGAGGGAGCAGGAGGCGCTGCAGAAGTAAATCTCTTTGATCGCGATATCGCAAATATCGGGCTCGCACGGGCACTCCGATTCCCGATTATCCTTGTTGCAGATATTGAACGGGGAGGAGTGTTTGCACAGGTGTATGGAACGATCTCCCTTCTTCCTGACGATATCCGCCCGCTTGTAAAGGCAGTCATTGTCAATAAGTTCAGGGGAGATCCTGCCCTTTTCACAGACGGGATGAGAATCCTTGAGGAACTTACCGGCGTTCCTGCAATTGGTCTTGTACCAATGACAGATGTGGATATCCCAAGTGAAGACTCCCTCTCACTACAGGATAAAAAAACCAAAAGTGCTCCTGTTGAGATTGCAGTCATCCACCTGCCCCGGATATCAAATTTCACCGACTATGAGGTTCTTGAGCGGTATGCATCGGTCAGGTATGTGAAACCAGGAACCCCGCTCACCGGTTTTGACGCCATCATTCTTCCGGGAACAAAAAACACCATCGAAGACCTGGAAGAAGTGATTGCATCCGGAACAGGTGACGAGATAAAAAAAGCCAGGGATAATGGCGTTCCTATCATTGGTATCTGCGGGGGGTACCAGATGCTGTGCGAGCGGATTCTGGACTCAGGTGTGGAATCAAAAGAGGGGGATTACCAGGGCCTGGGCCTCATTCCCTGCACAACGACCTTTTCCGGGTATGAGAAGACAACAGTGCAGGTGACCCGTACATCATCAGGTCACGGCCCCTTTTTGAAAAAAATAGCATCTGTATCAGGGTATGAGATCCACATGGGAACCACCTGCAGGGGAGAGATCAGAGAGGCATTTTCAGGAGAAGGGGTTGTCAGTGAGGACGGGCTGCTTATCGGAACGTATATGCATGGGCTCTTTACCTCCCCTGATGCCGCTGCTGCATTTGTGACCTTCCTCTGTGACCGGAAGGGACTTTCATGGACCCCGCCACCGCAGGAGAAGGATCCTTTTGATGCCCTGGCAGATCACATCGAGGCACATGTCAGAATAGAGGAGATACTTCCCTTTTTTAGCCGATAACATTCATGATACTGCGAAACCCCTCCTCTCCAGCATCATCACAGACCACACTGATGACTTTTTTCAGGTCAACCTCTTCAGTTGCCCGGGTCATGGTGCAGAAAGCCCGGGCCGGGGATGGGATCTCCTTTCCGGGGATGCCAAACCGTACCGAGTGAACACAAAACCTGCATTTTTCAATATCTTCGCGTTTATCCGGAAGGCAGGCGACGGCTCCCTTCTCAACCGGAAGGGTTCGAGTAGGTCTCAAGGCTCTTCTCCAGGAAGGGTAAGATCCATCTCCTCTTCGGTAAATTCAGAGAATTTCTTCCTGAGATCTTCAAGGATTGATTTTTGTTTCGCTTTCAGGGATGAGAGCCGCTCTTTTCTCTTCTCCTCTTCCTGGTTCAGTTCATCAATCCTTTTTTCTGCTTCCCCGATTGTCTGGGTGATATGATTTTTCTGCTCCAGGACAGCGTTCCCTTCCAGTTCCTGTTTCTTTGTATTCAGGTCACCAGAAAGGGTATGAAGACTGATGGATACGTCACTGAACTTTTTTGCATATTCATCAGCGGACGTGAAAAGATGTTTCTCAAAGGAGTTCTTCGCCTGTACGGTTCCTGACTCAAGCAATGTGAAGAGGGGTTTTGCTGTCAGGGAGATCTGCCGTGCCATCTCATCATCATCACGCCTCGGTGATGAGGCACGCTGGATCAGATCCTCCATGTTCTTTTCATCCTCTGGTTTTGCCTGCTCCTGAAAGGCTTTCACTGCCCTTTTCCATACCGGAATAGCAATGCGGATCTGGGACTCCCATGTTTCACGTGCTTTCTCTATCTGCTGGCTGAGCGATCCGGCCTCCTCTTCAAGCTGAAGATATGAAGCATAGGAATCTGAAGCAAGCACTTGTTTCAGCTCTGATTCGGCATTTTGCAACTCATTCCTGAGTTCAGATAACCGGGTTTCAAATTTTTTCACTTCTGCGTCTGCCCGTGTATCCTCTTCACTCAGGGCATCCCGGTCATGGAGAAGGTCACGCATATCAGTGATCTGTGTGAGGCGCTCTCGTGAAATACGGATGATCTCGGTCATCCGGTTCAGTTCATGGCCCATATGGTCCAGGGTCTGTTTAAAGACCTTGACTTCATCAGGGTAGAGATGGTGCAGATACCTGCCCGGCCCCCGGTACGCCTTAAAACACCCGTTGATAAGTCCGGCAAATTCACGGTAAAATACCTCATCATCCTCGGAGAAATCACCTTCAAGTTCAGCTTCGATTTTCTTACAGAACTGGGGGAGAGCATGGCGGTTGACCTGCTCCACCTTGTGGTGATGGGGTTCATCTGATGATTCATCACCAAACTCTGTCAGAAGCTGGTGAAGATCCTGTTCAAGTTTCAGGAGTCGTTCACGTGAACTCGTGGATGCTGCATTCCTACGGGAGATACAATCCGCTTCCTTCTCATCAAGCCACGCAGGGAGTTCTTCAAGTGAAATCGCTGATTTTGGTGCTTTTTCAGATGTTTTGCTGAATATTTTTTTTATTGATTCAAACATGGCCCATCTCCTTATAATCCGGGGCAGTCCCCGTCATCCTGGTTCAGTGCCCGGATACGTGATATTCCGTCAATCTCCTGAATCACCCTGACAACTGCAGGAGGAACAAAATCCTCCCAGGGTTCGTCACAGACCATCCGATCCCGGATCTTCGTTCCGGATAAAGTCGCCCGTTCATACATGGCAGGACTCAATACCTCAATCCCGGCCTCGTGAAAGAGCCTGATGACAAGCGGGTTTCCTGAGTAGATCCGGTGAAATGGTGGCGTCATTGCTCGGACATGTGACACCCACAATACATTCCGGTTGATATCCTCAAGCGGGATAACATACAGGGGTTTATGCAGGTCCTGCAGGGCGCCGGTGATCATAAGAACCCGTTCTCCGGCTGTGAAGGGATCTGCAGGCTCATGGCTCATCTGGGCACTCCCGATCCCGATGATGAGTTCATCCGCTTCTTTTGCGATCTGGTTTATCACATAATGATGACCGTTGTGATATGGCTGAAACCTGCCAATATAAAGCGCCCGGATCATGATTTCACCACCAGGTTCGCGATCATTGCTGCAGAGGCACCGGCTACAAATCCTGCATCAATATTGACAACCGTCAGGACCGAGCAGGACTGAAGCATGCTGGCAAGAGCAGCCTGACCTGCGCCCATGTACCCATACCCGGTTGAGACCGGCACCCCGATGACCGGGCGATCCACAAGACCTGCCACCACAGACGGAAGCGTTCCTTCCCTTCCTGCAGCGACGACGAAAGCATGACATCCTTCCATCTCCCTGATGACCGGAAACAGACGGTGAATGCCGGCAACTCCGACATCATATGCCCTTCGAACCTCACAGCCCATCTCCTCAGCAATAATCCTGGCCTCCTCGGCAACCCTGATATCAGATGTGCCAGCGGTGATGATCCCGACAACTCCTCCGGTCTTTTCAATTGTAGTCCCTTTCGCAATGACCAGAACGCGCCCTTCATCCGACCATGCAGATGAAAGATCCTCACTCCGTGCCCATTCCATGAGAGAGACGGCACGTTCAGGGTCAAGCCTGGATATGATACACCTGCCGGCAGATGTGACATAGCTTTCAACAATAGAACGGAGATGAGCAGACTCTTTTCCTTCCGCAAGGATTACTTCAGGGATTCCGCACCGTGCTTTCCTGGACATATCAAGGCATGCCACCGAGCCGACCGGCAGAACTGATTCTGCACATATCTGTGCCAGAGCCTCGTCCGGACTGATTTTGTGGTCATATGCCGCCTGCAGAATGTGTTTCAGATCCGGTCCTTTCTCCATATGGAATAAGTACGATATGCAAGAAACAGTACATAATAGGTTCATTGCGATGAGTATTCTCTTTCTGATCTCAGTCTTTGGCGTCCTGGTCTGTATCTTCCTCTGGCTGCGCGATATCCGGATCTGGGCACGATCCCTGCTTCCCGGGTACAGAAAAGCCTCAATACACGGAGTATACCAGACTGCGCTTGCAACCGCTGGTGCAGGTATCGTCTACCTGTGGCCAGGGGTCTCCATCCTTGGGACCGGGGTTGTCCTGCTTGCGCTGTACCTCCAGGGTAAAGAGGAGAGAGAGAAGATCTGGACAGACGAACCGGCTTTCACCAGGTTCTTCGGGAGTGTGCCCCGGAATAATACCAGAAGGTAACACCATGATACAAAAACCACGCGGGACACGGGATATGCTCCCTGATGAGATGGAACGGCGTCGTGAGATAGAAGCACGGATGCGGGCACGGGCACGACTCTATGGATTTCGGGAGATAGCAACCCCGGTATTTGAAGAACTTGAGCTCTTTACCATACGGTCAGGAGAAGGGATCATCAATGAGATGTACGTGTTTGAGGACAAGGGCGGCAGGTCTCTTGCACTCAGGCCTGAACTGACCGCACCGGTTCTCCGGATGTATGTTGAAGAGGGGCGATCTCTTAACAAGCCAATCAAATGGTGCTATTTTGCCGACTGTTTCAGGTATGAACGGCCACAAAAGGGAAGATACCGCCAGTTCTGGCAGTTTGGTGCAGAACTAATCGGAGCAGACTCCGCCATGGGAGATGCCGAGGTCATCACACTCGGGTATGATCTTCTCAGGACTGCAGGAGTGAAGTTCGTCCTCCGCATCGGCCATCTCTCCTTCATGCGGACCCTCCTTGCTGATCTTGCCGATGGCGACAAGAAAAAAATACGGGCATTTCTTGATAAGCGGGAAGAGGAAGCCGCAGTAACATACCTTCGCGATATCGGACAGGACCAGCTCTGTGATCCTCTCATCCGGCTGTGTGGTGCCCGGACGCTTGATGATGTCTTTGCGGTCATCGGAGAGATCCCGGAGGCTGCACGGGTGCGGGAGATGTTTGCCATCCTTGACGCATCAGGCATCCCGTACGAGATAAACCCGGCCATTGCCCGGGGCCTTGATTACTACACTGGGGTCGTCTTTGAATGCTTTGCCGAGGGGCTTGGTGCTGAAAACCAGATCCTTGGTGGTGGTGCATACCGTCTTGCCCATCTCTTTGGTGGAGAAGATACCCCGTCGGCCGGATTTGCCATCGGATTTGACCGGGTGATGGTAGCCCTTGGTGAAGCAAGCTGGGTCCCCTGGCAGCCACAGGTGATGATCATCACCACAAGCGAAGGACGGGACTATGCTCTCACGGTAGCCGAACAGTTCAGGATGAATGGTATCATCACCGAGACCGACCTGATGGACCGGAGCTTCTCGGCACAGATGAAGGCTGCAGGAAAGAGTGCAGACTTTGCGGTCATCATCGGAAAAGAAGAGGTTGCAACCGGGACCATAACCCTCAAAGACCTGAAGGCCGGAACCCAGGAGAAGGTCACCGCCGATGAGGCAATACAGAAACTGACATCTGCGTAAATTCTATGGCATCACCAAAACCTGCTCATGCTGATGATCTTGCAAAACAACAGCGTAGTATAAGTGTTGCTGAATTTTTTGAGAAGAACAAACATCTTCTCGGTTTTGACTCCCCGACCCGTGGCATTGTCACGACGGTAAAAGAAGCGATTGATAATGCCCTTGACGCCTGTGAGGAGGCCGGAGTCCTTCCTGATATCTACCTTGGCATCTTCCGGATGGAGGGCGAAATTTTCAAGGTCGTCGTTGAGGACAACGGGCCGGGCATTGTTCCGGATAATATCCCCTATGTCTTTGGAAAACTCCTCTATGGTTCACGGTTCCACCAGATCAGGCAGTCGCGTGGACAGCAGGGTATCGGGATATCTGCAGCCGTCCTCTATGCCCAGCTGACGAGTGGCAGACCTACCCTTGTTATCTCCCGGTGCGGATCTGACCGTCCTGCATTCCGGTTCCAGGTCCAGATAAAAACAGAGACCAATGAGCCGGAGATCCTCAAAAGGGAAGAGACCACATGGGACAGAGTACATGGGACAAGGATTGAGATAGAGTTTAAAAGCTCACTCACCGCCAGGAAGAGGCTGATTGAGTACCTGCGGTACACCTCGGTGGTCAACCCTCATGCCCGGCTCAGGGTAGAGATAGACGGGGAAGCAATCCTCTTTGACCGGGCCAGTGATGAGCCGATCATCCCCCCACAGGCCATCCTCCCCCATCCACACGGGGTGGAACTTGGAGAACTCAAACGGATAGCAGCATCTTCGAAAGAGCCACTTGAACCATTTCTCATCAATAGTTTCTCCAGGGTCGGCCAGAAGACAGCCCATGAGATCATCCAGCTGGCCGGGCTGAAAGAGACGACAAAGGCGAATAAACTGGATGCCGATGGTCTTGCACGACTGCAATCCGCCATGCAACAGGCAAAGGTCCCGCCTCCACCCGCAAACCAGTGTCTTTCGCCAATAGGTGAAGTTCTCATCAGGCAGGGTCTTGAAAAAGAGTTTCAGTTCGACTTCTGTTCTGCACGGACCCGACCGGCCAGTGTATACCATGGTCACCCGTTCATCGTCGAGGCTGCCCTTGGATATGGAGGGAAACTGGAGGCTGAGGGCAATGCCCGGATCATGCGGTTTGCAAACCGGGTTCCCCTTATGTACCAACAGGGAGCCTGTGCCATCACCGGATGTATCAGCACGGTAAACTGGCGGTCATATAATATCAGCCAGTCAGGGCTTCCAACCGGGCCGGTCCTCATCCTGGTTCATGTTGCATCAACCAATGTCCCCTTTACCAGTGAAAGCAAGGATGCCATCGCGTCAATACCGGAGATTGAGCGGGAGGTAACCCTTGCACTGCAGGAGCTCGGCCGTGATCTCAAGACCTTCCTCTCACGTAGGGACAAAAGCAGACTGTCTGAAGAGCGTGCCCGGGCAATCTGTGCCATCATCCCTGAGATTGCGACAAAGGTTGCAGAGACCATTGAAAAGCCGGTCCCTGATATCACCCCGATAGAAGGTCAGATCATGCGACGACTGGTTGCAAAGAAATGGACCGATAAGGGGATCGTGAACGTGTCTATTCAGAATTACACCTCCCACGCCCTTGATCTGACTCTGTATGTGATCACCGGCGATGATGTCAGCACAGCAGATCCCCCGGCAGTCTTTGTTGAAGAGATGGGAACTGACAAGTCCGCGGTCTGGCAGATGAGGCTTGCCGGTGGCGAGGGCTGGAAGCTCAGCTATACGGGAACCGGGAATGGTATGATTGACATCAGGGGTGTTGATGAAAAGAAGAAAGTGGTGGTAGATCTTGACCGGTCGTAAGGAAGATATCAGGGAAAACACCATCAAACGGCTGCTCGCCATTCCGGAGAAGTGGTACGAGCAGATGACCAGGGGCGAGCTTCCCTCCATCACCATGCCGACCCGGACCAAAAAAAATATCGCCTATGATGAAGAGGCCGAGGTATGGAAGTACGGCGACCGGGAACGGCTTCGGGAAGCAGGAACAGAGAAGAGTGCTCTTCATATCCTCAAGATGGCATATGTCATCTGGTTTTTAAAACATCAGATCTCGGAGAACCGGTCATCAACACTCAGAGAACTGTATTACATATCAGAAGGCTGGAAGCGGGCAAAGTTTGGGGCACAAAATGACTCAAACCTGCTGGTGGAAGACCTTGAGATCCTGACCGATGTCCAGCGTGAACACTTTCACCTGCGACCTGAGGAAGACGGGGCAAGTATCTTTGGACCGCTCAAGATCCGTGAAGATACAAGACGGGGAACCAGGGAACTCCACTGCCAGGATGATATCGGAGAGTCAGGATACCAGATCCCGACCAATGTCGATTCTCTCGAATTTATCGAGCATGATGCAAAGATGGTCATAGCCATCGAGACCGGTGGTATGTATGCCCGGCTTATCGAGAACGGATTTGATGAGAAGTACCAGGCCATTCTAGTCCACCTGAAAGGACAGCCGGCACGATCCACCCGGAGAGTCTTAAACCGGCTTGCGAGTGAATTTCAGCTTCCGGTCACGGTATTTACCGATGGTGACCCCTGGTCATACCGGATCTTTGCAAGTGTCGCGTATGGGGCGATTAAAAGTGCTCACATTTCAGAGATTCTGGTCACTCCGTCAGCCCGGTTCATCGGGGTGCAGCCATCTGACATCAGGGATTATGACCTTCCGTCAGACTCCCTGACCGAGCAGGATATCGCTGCTCTCAAGGCAGAACTGACCGATCCCCGGTTTGCCGGTGATTACTGGAAGGAACAGATAAACCTACAGCTGGCATTAAACCTGAAGTCAGAACAGCAGGCATTTGCAGCACGAGGTCTTGATTTTGTCACGGATGAATATCTTCCTGCCAGACTTTCTGACATGGGAGTATTACGGAAATAATCCGGCATCAATCACTATCACTATATCCTTTTTCCTCCCTGATCATGAGCATGGATCCGTTCTCACTTCCCCCGATAATGCTCCCCTTACTCATCAATGCAATCGTCCTTCTGGTAACGCTGCTCTATGGATGCCGGGAAGATATCAGGGAACGAGCTGTTCCGGTGGTGATGTGGTACCCGGCGGTTGCCATCGGGATCCCGATGCTGATATGGTTCTGGTATTCGGTCATCACATCAGGAGATCTCCCCTATATGATGCCCCTTATCCCCCTGATCCTCTTCTTTGTCATCGCATTCTATCTCTTTACGAGATTTCATCTCATGGGGATGGCAGATACCAAGGCACTTATCCTGATCACCGTCCTGGTACCATGCTTCCCGTTCGTTCCTCTCACCGGATACCCGCTCTTCGGTTTTCCGCCTTATGTCTTCCTACCCTTTAGTGTGCTCTTTAATGCCGTCGTCCTGAACCTGCTTTTGCCGGTGGCCTTCTTTTTCATTAACCTGGTAAAAGGGAACAGAGCCCCTCTTCCCTACCTCTTCCTGGGATACCCGGTCAAAGGTGAGACGATCGCTGATGAGTTCGGCATTGTCATGGAACATTTTGAGGAGACAGATGGAGCTCTCACCCGATCATTCATCCCGGTCAGGGCGGCAATCAGGGACATGCTGGCGGGGGGAAAGCGGGTGTACACAAAATCCCTTAAAGAAAATCCGAATCAATACAGGAAAGAACTTGAACTCTATAAGAAAGCCGGAACGGTGTGGATCAGTTATGGGGTTCCCTTCCTCATTCCCATCACTGCAGGATTTCTGACCGCCATGATCTGTGGTGACTTTTTCATGGCTCTCCTTACCCTGATCGCTCCATAGGATACCCATAAACCCATTTTTATAGACCCGTGCCGGCCGTTTCCCTAAGCCAGGGATCTGATGGTGACAATCACCGGAAAAGAAATATCAGAAGGCGTTTTTGAGCGAGATTAGGTATATAATAAAAGGAATGAATGACCAATTATAACCCGGTGAAAATATTTGAAAATAGTTCCTGATACCAGCGTCGTAATAGATGGACGCATCACCAATCTAATTGATACCGGAGAATATAACGGAGCCCATATAATAATACCGGAAGCAGTTGTTGCTGAACTGGAGGCCCAGGCAAACCAGGGAAGAGAAATAGGTTTCTCGGGCCTGACAGAACTTCAGGAGCTCTGCAAACTTGCCGAACAAGGTATAATATCGATAGAATTTGTTGGTGTCCGCCCCACCCTTGAGCAGGTAAAACTTGCCAGCGGCGGTGAAATAGATGCACTCATCCGGAAAGTTGCCATCGATTATGGAGCCAGGTTTATCACCAGTGATGTGGTCCAGTCAGAGGTCGCAAAGGCAAAGGGCCTTGATGTCCTCTATCTCCGGCCACAGGTGGAAGACTTCACCCCGCTTGCCATAGACCAGTTTTTTGATGAACATACTATCGCCATCTACCTGAAAGAACGGGCTAAGCCGGTTGCACGAAAAGGGACCATCCAGAAGACCGAGACGATGACCCTGCGTGACCAGCTCTGCACGGAATACGAACTGCGGATGATCGCCCAGGAAGTCCTTGAGCGGGCAAAACGTGACCCTGACGGATTTATCGAGATAGAAAAGCGGGGAGTAACGGTTGTCCAGATAGGATCAATGCGGATATCAATAACCAGACGTCCATTCTCAGACGGGATGGAGATTACCGCAGTCAGGCCCATTGTTGACCTCGCACTGGAAGACTACGCTGAATCAGATCTCATCAAGCAGATGCTGCGGGGAGAAAAGCCAGGTATTCTTATCACCGGACCACCGGGATGTGGAAAGACCACCCTTGCACAGGCAATCGCAACGTACCTCTGTGATGAAGGGGTCATCATAAAAACGATGGAACAGCCGCGTGAAATGCTAGTTCCAGACCAGATCACCCAGTATAGCGCCCTTGACGGGAGTATGGCAAATACTGCGGATGTTCTCCTCCTTGTGCGGCCCGATTTTGTCATCTTTGATGAGCTCCGCAGAAATGAGGACTTTGAAGTATTTGCCGACATGCGGCTTGCCGGTATCGGGATGATCGGTATCATTCACGCCGTATCACCCCACGAGGCACTCCAGCGATTTGCAGACCGGCTTGACTTCTCTGTTCTTGCACAGATCTTTGGCAGCATGATCTATGTCAGAGACGGGCAGATACGCCAGATATGCTCAACCGCCTTCTCCATGAAGGTCCCTGAGGGTATTGACTCTGATATGCAGATCAGGCCGGTCACCACGGTTTCAGATGTAAAAACGGATCTTCCCATCTTTGAGATCTTCAGGTACGGCACAGAGACCATCGTCCTTCCGGTTGAGGAAGAGGAAGAAGAACCAGAAAACACCGAGAAGTATGTTCCGCCTGAAGAGACTGTTATCCATGCAGAGCCTGAGCAGGAGGAACAGATTGAGGACAAGGCATCTGATGACGAAGAACCGGACGAGGAAGAGGAAGATACCAATGCCTGGTCCATCACCGAACGTGATATCCAGCGTGAGATTGGCAGATACACCGGCGGAGAAGTCAGTGTTGAGATGCTCTCTGCAACAAAGGCAGTTGTCTATATCGATGACCGGGATGTTCCGGCAGCGATTGGAAAAGGTGGGAAGAATATCGCTGCAATCGTCAACAAGGTCGGCGTCGGTATTGACATCAGACCGTCTTCCGAACTTGCAAAGAAGGTAAAAGCCCTCTCACCAGGAACATCTGACCGGGAGGAACTGACCCTTGGTGACGGACTGCAGGTCAGGATAGACAAAAAACAGCTTTCCATCATCTCTCCGGATAATACCGGGAAGATCGTGGATGTATTTGCCGGACGGGAGTATCTCTTTACCGCAACCGTGAATGATTCGGGTGAGATACACCTGGCCAAAAACAGCACTATAGCCCAGGAGATGCTGCGAAGGTATAACGAGGGCGAACCCATCAGGCTCAAAACAGTGTGAGGGTGTGAATGACGGAAGAGACACAGGCTTTAGAAGCTGCTATTCGGAAACAATGGGACGGGGTGTTTATTGCCACCCCCTCTGAAAAAAAGAAATTCTACCTGACCGTTGCATATCCGTACCCGAGTGGTGCGATGCATGTCGGTCATGGACGAACATACATCGTTCCTGATGTTGTTGCCCGGTTCTGGAGGATGCGTGGACGGGAAGTCCTCTATCCGATGGCATTTCATGTCACCGGTGCACCGGTTATCGGTATCTCAAAGCGGATTGCCCGACGGGATGAGACTGCCATCAAACTCTACCGGGATCTGTACCGGGTTCCGGCAGATGTCCTTGAGACCTTTACCGACCCGCTCAACATTGTCAACCATTTTTCAAACGAATATGAACGGGTCATGACCCAGGCCGGTCTTTCTATCGACTGGTCACGGCGGTTTACCACGGTTGAGCCCACCTATAGCAAGTTCATCGAATGGCAATGGTATCATCTCCGGGAAGCAGGCCATGTGAACAAGGGGGCCCATCCGGTCAGATATTGTCCACAGTGTGAAAACCCGGTCGGAGACCATGACCTGCTTGAGGGAGACAAGGCTGAGATTCAGAAGTTTACCCTCATCATGTTCCAGTACGACGGTGCATTCATTCCCTGTGCAACCCTCCGTCCTGAAACAATTTACGGCGTCACCAACCTCTGGGTCAATCCCACGGTAGAGTATGTCAAAGCCCGTGTTGACGGAAAGGAGTGGATCCTTTCCAGGCAGGCGATGGAGAAGATCTCACTACAGGACCATGAAGTCACTGAGATTGGTACCATCCCGGGATCAGAGCTCGTAGACAAGGTCGTAAGTCATCCGTTCTGTGGAGAGGTCCCCATCCTTCCGGCGGTCTTTGTAGACCCGGACATGGCAACCGGACTTGTGATGAGTGTCCCGGCTCATGCACCCTATGATTATATCGCCCTTCGTGACCTCCAGCGGAAAGGTCAGTACACTGATATCAAGCCGGTCGGGCTTATCAAGGTTGACGGATATGGTGAATTCCCCGCCGTTGAAGCAGTCGAAAAGGCTGACATCATCAACCAGGATGATCCAAACCTCGTCGACCTGACCCAGTCGGTCTATACTGCCGAGCATGCAACCGGAAAGATGTACGAGCAGTACGGCGGAAAACCGGTCAAATTTGCAAGGGAAGAGATAGCAGAGGTCCTGACCGAGAAGCATCATTCCATCATCATGTACGAGTTTGACACAAGGCCGGTTGTCTGCCGGTGCGGAGCCCGTGTCTTTGTCAAAGTTCTCCATGACCAGTGGTTCCTCGAATATGGTGATGAAGCCTGGAAACAGCAGGTCAAAGACCATCTTGAGAACATGGAACTCGTCCCCCAGGAGGTCAGGGCAGAATTTTACCGTACCGTCGACTGGCTCAAGGACTGGGCCTGTTCCAGGCGGATTGGTCTTGGAACAAAGATGCCATGGGACCCGGAGTGGCTTATTGAACCACTCTCTGACTCAACCATCTACATGGCTTATTACACGATCGCCTCCAGGATCAAGCACATTGACCCTGCTCTTCTGACACCGGCGGTCTTTGACTATATCTTCCTTGGAAAAGAGTCTGAAGGACTTCCGGAGCGGGAGCGGCTGGACGGCATGAGAAAGGAGTTCCTGTACTGGTATCCGTACGACTTCAGATTCTCGGCAAAAGATCTCATCTCAAACCACCTGACCTTCCAGCTCTTCCACCACTGCACGATATTCCCGAAAGAGTGCCTCCCCCACGGCATGGTCGTCTTTGGAATGGGTCTTTTGAACGGGGCAAAGATGTCCTCATCCAAGGGGAATGTGTATCTCCTTGAGGATGCTATCAACGACTTTGGTGCTGATACCGTCAGAATGTTCCTGATTGGTTCAGGAGAGCCATGGCAGGACTTTGACTGGAGAAATGAACTGGTCTCATCTACCAAGAAACAGATCGAGCGGTTTGCACAGACCATCAGGGACGGACTTGCATCTGACGGCCCCGATACTGACATTGACCGGTGGCTCATCTCCCGGATGCAGAACCATATCTCACTGGTTACCGGGGCCATGGAGAACTTCCAGACCAGGCAGGCACTTCAGGAGGCATTCTTCGGATTTGAATCAGACCTGAAATGGTACAAACGCCGTCTTGGACAAAGCCCAGCCGGAAAGACTGCCATGAAGACGCTCTGCTCCACATGGGTCAGGCTGCTTGCTCCTATCATCCCGTTCACCTGTGAGGATCTCTGGAAGGAGATCGGGGAGGGACTTGTCTCATTCGCACCCTGGCCAGAATCAGATCCTGCCCGGGTGGATGATGCCGCAGAGATTGCAGAGGAACTCCTGGTCAGAACGGTTGAAGATATCGAGTCCATCCTTCGGATCCTGAAGACACCACCCAGGAAAGTGACCATCTGTGTTGCTCCATCCTGGAAATGGGACATTTTAACACTCATTGCCGGAGCACCGGACAAGAAGAACGTCATTCGGGATGTCATGCAGAACGAGGAGATCAAATCACGGGGTAAGGAAGCAGCAGATGCAGTAAAGCAGTGTACTGCCCTCTTCCATAAACTCCCATCCGACCTCGTAGACCGGATTGTTGCGAATAAACCTGATGAACTGGCAGTCTTCAAGGGAGCAGCAGCATTCCTTGCAGAAGATACAAAACTTGAGATAGAAGTAACACCGGCCGATGTCTGTCAACACATGAAGGCAGGATCAGCCCTTCCCTTCAAACCGGCAATAATAATAGAGTAGAAATTTATTCTACTGTTTTTGCTTTTTTAACCCGGTCCTTGGTCGAGTACCCGGTCACATCATCCAGGTATCTCCGGAACCGTTTGTTGGTATCAAGTATTACCTGTTCATCTTCGATTCCCTGCTTTGAAACAGTGCCGATGATAATTGATTTTTTTGCATCTCCCAGTTTTACCTGCATGGACTCAAGGGCGCCGAATGAGATCGTGTACCATCCGTCTTTTTCTACAGGAGCGGTGCCAAAATGTTCAGTTATCTTCGCGGTAATATTCTCGGGAAGAACCTTGATGTGAGTTCGTTTAACCGGATATTCCTGCATAAGAGTACTCAATGGTTGTGTGATCGGATATGTGTTACAGATGAGAGACAGGTGATTATATAAAAGACAAAAAGGGGTATGCAGGTTTTTTTGGGCATCGTGATGTTCAGTGCATATCCCTGTCTTTGGTTCAGACTGCTATATCGGAAGAAAACCCGGTTATGCTCTCCCTACCCTATTTATACCATCAGTCAGTAGTACTGATCACGTTTATTCTGGTGGGGAGGATCCATGATTTCAGCATATATTACCACACAGGACGGTCTGATTCCGGTAGACTCGTGGGAGGATGGATGCTGGATAAAGGTGGTCAACCCCACGGAAAAGGAGATATCACTTCTTGTTGAACGGTTCGGCGTCTGGATAGAGTTCTTTACCGACCCTCTTGATGTTGATGAACGGGCACGTTTTGAGGTGGACGAAGGAAATATTCTGATCCTTATCCGTTCGCCACGGCGTGAACCTGAAGAGGCAGCAATACCCTACATCACCCTTCCGATTGGTATCATTCTGACTGCGAATGTCATCATCACCGTCACTCTCACCGAGGTGGACGTCCTTGATGAGTTCCTCTCCGGATGGGTCAGAAATTTTGATACCAGAACCAGAACCAGGTTTGCGCTTCAGATCTGTTACCGGACTGCTCTTCGGTTCCTCCGGTACCTGAAGGATATCAACCGGATGTCAAGCCAGATCGAGATGAACCTGCATAGGTCAACAACCAATGTCCTGCTCCTTGATCTCTTCAACCTGCATAAAAGCCTCGTGTTTTTTACGACCTCTCTCCGGTCCAACTCACTGATGGTGGAGAAATTCTCTTATTCTAATATCCTTGACATGACTGATGAGGAGCATGACCTGTACGAGGAGATGGTTATTGAGAATAAGCAGGCTCTTGAGATGGCAAATATCTATACCTCGATCATCATGGGAATGAGCGGGACATTTGCTTCGATTATCAATAATAATGTCAATGTCGTGATGAAACTCCTGACCAGTATTACTATCCTGATTTCATTGCCGACGCTTATCGCAAGTATTTACGGGATGAATGT
>CAZEWE010000026.1:0-8581 GCA_964515765.1 uncultured Methanospirillum sp.
CATCATAGACAAAAATACAGGCACCGACTATCCACTGGCCAAAGATCTTTCCCCATCCGCACTTTGCCCAGCCGGTATCTGATGACGTAAAGTGCAGGTCATTACTGTTTAAATCCTGCCAGAGACGTGCCGTGACGATATGCCCGAGCGGGTGGGAGTGGTTATGGAGCACCATCTTCGGCTCACCGGTCGTGCCGGAGGTGAAGTAGATGAGCATCGGGTCAGACCCGTGGGTTTTTTGCGAGACCGGCATGCTGATTGCAGACCGTGACACCGGAGCCGGGTACAGGAGTTCATACCGGTAGCTGATCCAGTTTGGCAGCTCACCATCAACCAGCATCCGGTGTTTTAATGTCGGGCAGAACCGGCAGATCTTCTCCACCTTGTCTGCATTCTCAGTATCAGTAATGAGGAATTCAAATTTCCCTGCATTTACCCGGTATTGCAGATCCTTTGGGGTCAGCATGGTCGGGGCCGGACAAAAGACTGCTCCAAGTTTTATAAGAGCGATGACAAAGATCCACCATTCTGGTATCCGGTGGAGCATGAGCATCACCCGGTCACCTTTCTTCACCCCGTATTTTATGAGAATATTTGCGGCTTCAACCGAGAGGTTTCGGAGATCCCGGAAGGTATATTTCTTCTCCTGACCGTCCTGGCTTACCCATATCATTGCCAGTTTGTTCCGGTCGGTGTCCGCCCATTTGTCTATGACATCAAATCCGAAATTATAGAACTCAGGAACATCAATCCTGAACGTTTCAAAAAACTCATCATATGATGTCATCTGATGAGGGATCTCATGTTTCATTAGTACCAAAGGTTACGCTTACTGCTTTAATATACCATTGAAGAATGATACGATGAATTATCGACGTCACCAATTTACTGCTTTTTAAATTATGTATCTGCATTTGGGATTCACCGCTAAATTGAGGGAATTGTCCATTAGTATTATGGTATGGAACACCCCATGATATCTGGAATGGAAGATAAGCGATACGATAGCCTGAAGATTGAAAATATTGTTGCGTCCGGGGCTATTGCAGATTCAATAGATTTAGAGATAATTTCAAAAAATATCGATGGATGTGAACTGAATACAAAACGATTCCCGGGAGCGGTCTATCGGATTGAAAACCCGAAGATTGCATCACTCATCTTTTCATCCGGAAAGGTGGTGCTGACCGGTATCAGGGATACTGACTCACTTGACAAGGG
Source organism: uncultured Methanospirillum sp. (assembly GCA_964515765.1). Taxonomy (GTDB): domain Archaea; phylum Halobacteriota; class Methanomicrobia; order Methanomicrobiales; family Methanospirillaceae; genus Methanospirillum. Next base: position 1,222 of record CAZEWE010000026.1, read on the forward strand.
ACTACTACTCATTATTGAGAAGATGAAAAATGCCGGTATCACCTGTTTTGATGAACCCAGGGTTGCTATCACAAATATCGTCTGTTCCTATGATATCGGGAACAAGATCAACCTGAATAAAGTAGTGATGACCTTAAACCTGGAAAACATTGAATATGAACCAGAGCAGTTTCCAGGACTTGTCTACCGTATCAGTGATCCAAAGATTGTAGCTCTTCTTTTCTCATCCGGAAAGATCATCCTGACCGGTGGAAAGAACATGGAAGATATTAAGAAGGGTCTGAATTTCCTCGAGCAGAAGCTCGGGAACATAATGTAAATTTTTTACTGCCAGAACCGGTGGGTTTTTACAAAATTTCGTTCTGCTTTTAAAATTTCCCGCATCAGGGCGTCGCCATTCGTATAGGTTGCCAGAATACGTGAAGCCGTTTCAGGCCCGACCCCTTTGGCCGCGAGGATGATAATCGCCTTTTTCCCGCTTGAGAGAACCATATTGGCATTTCTGATTAGTTTCTGCTCGATGGCTTTTTCTTCCTGATTTTTTGTCTTTTTATTTGCAACCGAATAGAGCTCAGTCTCGTAGGGTTTGAGTGCTGCAATGAGCCGGGCGCCACAATGGCCACAGACCGGTTGATCCACAACCCTGGCGACCACCGTTTTACTCTTCCATTTCCGACAGTTCATACAGACAAGCAGCACCTCCTGTCGGTCCAGACGGGCTTTGAGTGCTGATATGACTGCCTGATCAGCGGTTGGCGGAGGTATCTGGTCACGGGACGAGGTGAAGAGGGCTGCACCTCCAATCATACTGGGCGGGCTGTTTACGACCTGTATCTCCTCTGCGTGAATGGCCCGTATGATCCCGATTGCATGAGCGACATCCATGTATCGTGTAAAGAGTTCGCGGTAGGTCTCTTCCTGGATCTGCGGATGGGAGAGCAGGTCAGCAAGGCGGTGAAGGCTCAGCCGTTCATAATCCGCATCAGGATCTATGGCCCCGAACTTCTTTGATATCTGAACCAGTTTCCACTTAAAAAGTGAGGTTCGTTTCATGGCCAGTTCAAGAATCCCTCTGATATGTTCTGGATCAAGACTGGTCAGGATCTCCCTGACATCAGCAACGGAAATTTCCCGGGGCACCCGGAGAAGGATTCGGTAGGCATCCAGTTCAAGCCCGATGGTAGACCCAAACCGGGCAGACAGCAGTATCGATAAGACTCGCCCGATTGCTTCATTTGTCTGGTGCCCGGCACAGTTGTTTAAGACCACACCCTCCTCAGAGTATTCAATCGTCAGGACCTGGTCGGTGGGGATGATACCGTGGTTTTTTACAACAAGGTCAAGAAATCCGTTTGCAAAAGCGATTGAGGCTTTATCATCGGTATATGGTTGAAAATCCCGTGTCCGGCGAAGTCTGCCCACTTCCCGTGCAATTTCATAGGGAACCGGTATCTGCTCACCCTCCCATGATGGGAGTTCCCCTTCGGCGTTTCGTGCCGGTTCAACGGTCACTTTCCCTTCTTCAAGGTCCAGAACACGCCAGAGCTGACCTCGTGCGATGAAAACCGCTCCGGTGTGAAGCGAGGTAATAATAAATGACTCATCAAGTGTCCCGACGGTCCTCCTGGTAACAATATCAAATACCGGAAACTTCCGCTCATCCGGAATCATGGAGAGGTTCCCTGAGAGATACCGCCGTGCCCTGCTGGTCGTGATAATCCGGTTTCCATCCCGGCGGATGAGGTAGTGCTCGGTTAATTGCCCGATAATTGCCTCAAGAGTCTCGATATCCCGGACACCTACTGAAGATTTGGATATGATGGAGAAGACGTCATCGATGGAAATTTCTCCATATTCAACTGCAATTGCCGCAATCTGGTTCCCGATAACATCTCCGGCCTGATACGACGGGATGACGTCCTCCACGGCTCCGTGCCTTGCCCGGGATGCGATCACCAGTGATTCACAGAGGTCATCAAAACCGCTTGTAATAATAGTGCCTTTTGAGACCTTCCCTATCTGATGCCCGGCACGCCCGATACGCTGGACCAGTCTGCTGACCTCCCGGGGCGATCCGAACTGGATGACATGCTCAACATGACCGATGTCAATCCCGAGTTCCATGGAGGACGTGCAGATGAGGGTTTTTATATCTCCCCGTTTGAACCTGTCTTCTGCCTCAATCCGGACCTCCCGTGAGAGTGAGCCATGATGGACATCGACATCACCGTCTTTCATCAGGGCATGCCCGAGTGATTCTGCTGTAGATCGGGTATTTACAAAGATAAGGGTTGATGGTCCTTTTCTTGTATGCCTGCGAACAGCACTCACCTGGCTGTCAAATTTTTCACCGGTTATCTCTACCCTGATATCAAGGGATTTCGCAACAGGGACCTCAACAATTGAGCAGGGCCGCTCCCCGGTGAGAAAACCGGCAACCTCCTGTGGGTTTCCAACCGTGGCTGATAGACCAATCCTCTGAAATTCGCCGGCATACCTGGCAAGACGCTCAAGGGCAATGACCAGCTGGGCACCCCGCTTTGTCCCGGCCAGGTCATGGATCTCATCAACAATGACATACCTGACCGACCGGAGATGCTCCCTGAGCCTCTTTCCCATAAAGAGGGCCTGGATAGTCTCCGGTGTCGTCACCAGCAGGTCAGGAGGATGGAGGACCTGTTTTCTTCGTTCTGCCTGCGACGTATCTCCATGTCTGACCCCGCTCGTAAGTCCGAGGTTCTGACACCACCATTCCATCCTCCGTAATATGTCCCGGTTCAGAGCCCTGAGCGGGGTAATATACAGGGTAGTAAATCCCGTGCCTTCTGAGGTAAGCATCCCGCTTAATACGGGGATCATCGCACTCTCTGTCTTTCCTGTTCCCGTCGGTGCAATCAGGAGCAGGTGATCTCCCTGCAATATCTTTGGTATCGCCTGCTGCTGAACCTCGGAGAGTTCTGAAAATCCCCGGTCCCTGATAACATCCAGTATCCGGGGATCAAGCTGGTGCGTCTTTTTCATAGGCAAGATGGGTGTGGAGATCTCCTGCGTATGTTCCATCTGGCAGCAGAATCTCTGCCGATTCAATGATAAGTGATCTGGAAAGGGGTGAGAACGGTGATCGGAAGGTCTTTTCTATTCCATATCCGGTCAGTTCATTACATGATGGAACCATCAGGAGTCTGGTCCGTGTATCTTCATCAGGATCTTCAGAAAATATATGTTCATCTATCTCTCCCAGGATAAAGCAGGGAGACTTCAGGGCTACTCCTACCTGGTCACAGAGTGACACCACCGGGTGATGATGACCACACAGGATGAGATGGCCCTGAAGAGCAGGGTCCGGAATCGTGTGTCCATGCAAAATCCCGAGAGAGCCTATGATTGATCCTTCTTTCTGTCTCACCTCTTCCGGTTTTAAAAATTCCTCAATTCCGGGATCATGATTTCCCGGAGTGACGAGAAACGGGATTTTCTTTCGAAGTGCTGAAAAGAGACTGCTCAGTTCAAAAAATTCCTGGTATGACGTTCCGGGAATGCGGTGCTTTACATCACCAAGGATTACCATCAGATCCGGACTGGATTCAGCGATGAGATCACAAATCCGGGTAATGCGATCCTGCCCCCGGGTTCTGAAATGAAAGCCGTGTTTTTGCAGTTCATGTTCAATACCCATGTGAATATCTGCAAGAAAAAGAATTCTTTGTTCTTCTTCCACCAGCACACCAGGACCTGATGGAAAAAATTCAATGTTCATCAGACTCAGTCAGAGGAGTTTTATATACCCGGGAGCCGGCTGATATACCTCATCTTCAGCAATAAGTTGTCTGATCATGTCCCTGACCAGATCATCGGCAAGGGCTGCACGCCGGGTATACTTATGAATATCGTCGATATGAATCCCGCGGGGACCCGAATATTCCTTTATTACTGACAGGATAAGTTCAGCAGGTTCCACGGGTGGTCCTGGTTCCTTAATTACTAGAAGAGCCTTCTCTGCAAGTTCGCCAAATCCTTTCAGGTGTACTGGCTGGATTTGATAGTGGTTTTGCGCATCACGTATTCGCTCATCCCCTTCTCCGGAAAGAAGCCCTGATTGCATCTCCCGGAGCCGTTCAAGAAGAGACCTGGCAGCGGCCTGTATCCATACATCCCGATCCTGCCTGGTTGCAATTCTGCAGGTCTCTACTATCCATCGTATATTTTTATCACCTGTTCCGGTATTTTTTTCAGGCCGGGCAGTAATACTCAGAAATAACGGTGGAACCAGATCTCCCTGTTCAAGGGAATCGAGTGCCTGAGGTCGTAATATAAAGCTGACTGCTCCGGTTGGGTCAGCAATCCTGATGATGCCCCCCTGTCTGCCGGGATCATAGGTAGTCAGGGCTCCGGTCAGCCAGACTTTTTGTATTATTCCTCCTGTCGGAGTGAGGACACAGGGTTCCTGATCCTTTTTTATAATCAGGAAATTGGTCTGATCCAGTTCATGAGAGAATATGGGAACATATGCCGGGAGCAGTGTTGCTACCTCTGTGGGTGTTTTGATTGTATCTGTGAGAGTCACGTATGCATTTTTATAGGTGGTGCAGACTATTAGATGCATTGGTAAAGGCCTGCGCTTGTTGGAAAATGTGTGATGTCATGAATTACGCAAAAAAGCGTGTTCTCGATTAAGAAAAGTATGCGACAGATTTATAAGTAGCAGGGAAAAACGTTGTATTTAGATTAATTTAGCCAATACCGGATAAATAATTAATATTTTTCTGCGACTATCAGAAAAAAATAATATTGGCTGACGCAGCGTGGATCATATATACACCCGTATTATTTTTCTCCAATTGACCAGAACTTTCGATATGTTTTTAATTCATTGTGAGATATACTTGCGTATACATAACTTTCGATCGCGGGTAATTTGTATGATGGGGAATGCGAAGACTGTCTGGTGCCTCATTCTGGCCATTTTCTTATTAGCTGGTACATTCGTATCTGCCGATGAGATTGCAGGCGAAGATACCAAGGCACTACAGGCAAAGCTGGCTTCAATGCCCCTTGTTTTTATTCAGAACAACGGGCAGTTTGAAGATAATGTATCGTACCAGACCCAGTCAACTGATCAGGTCATTTCAATTACTGAAGAGGGCATGGAATTCAGCCATAGTCCTGGCAACAGCTCAGTATTCATGCTCCTGAACGGGTCTAATCCTGAAAAGAAGATCATCGGTCTGAATCCACTCAATGGAACGGCGAACTTCTATTATGGAACTGATCCGTCTGCGTGGGTCATTGGCGCCATGCTGACATCAGGAGTCAAGTATGAGGATGTCTACACAGGAATTGATTATACCGTATCTGGGACTGAAGGACTTTTAAAGAGTGAATTCATCCTTGATGCAGGGGCTGATCCATCTCAGATAATGCTGGTATATCAGGGTCATACCGGTATATCACTGAATGAGACGACCGGAGATCTGGTAATAGAGACTCCTGCACGGCAGATTGTTGATGAGGCTCCGTTTGCGTACCAGGAAGTCAATGGAACAAAGACTGAAGTTCTGTGTTCCTATGTTCTTGGTCCTGATGCAACGGTCACCTTTGACCTTGGAGAGTATGATACATCTCTTCCATTGATCATAGACCCGGTCTTGCGGTACTCCCTCTACTTTGGAGGAGATGGCCGTGACCAGGGGAACTCAATCAAGGTCGATAAAGATGGATATGCATACTTTATCGGGACTTCATGGTCAGATCATCTGAAATATTTCAAGAACAACTCAAAGGATCCGCTCGCAAATCATCATCCGCCAGCAACACAGCAGGCACTAAGCTCCGGAGACGTATCTACTGAAGGACTTGCTCCGGGCAGCATTCAGCCCTACTTTGGTGGCGGTGAGAAGGATGCCTTTGTTGTAAAAGTCAATCCTGACGGTACTGACCTCGTGTATATATCGTATCTTGGAGGGTCAGGAACTGACGAAGGTACGGGACTTGTTATTGACGAAGCTGGGAATGCATATGTCACCGGAGGAACGAATTCACCAAACTTCCCGACAAAGAATCCATACCGGAATGCTCTTGCTGGTGGCTATGATGCCTGGATGGCAAAACTGGATCCAACCGGTAAAGATCTCGTCTTCTCGACATACTTTGGTGGCGAACATGATGACTTCGGATTTGATATTGACATTGATAAAACCCAGAACGTCTTTGTTACCGGTCAGACTGCATCATGGAATTTCCCGGTCGTAAACCGGTATCAGTTGTCACCATACGGTGGTCTTCCTGATGCATTTATTACCAAATTTACCGCCGAGGGTAACTCCATTGTGTACTCCAACTTTATCGGTGGTTCGGCATTTGATGCAGGAACTGCAGTTTCAGTGGATGCAAATGGATATGCATGTATCGTCGGACAGACAGAATCTCAAGATTTCCTGACAATAAAACCATACCAGGACAAACTCCGTGGTCCGTTTGATGCCTTTGTAACCAAGTTTGATCCGGAAGGAAAATATCCGGCTATGTATTCTACCTATCTTGGTGGTTCAGGACCGGACGATGCACGGGATGTTATATCCCTGCCTGATGGAAGTCTCATCGTAGCAGGTATTACTAAATCCAAAGACTTCCCCACAGCAAATGCACTCCAGGGAGAACTGAAAGGCCTGCAGGATGGATTCGTCACAACCCTGAATGCAGATGGTTCAGCTCTTACCCAGTCAACATACTTCGGTGGTTCCCTCATCGATTCAATAACCGGTGCTGCCCGTGATACTGAGGGTAATATTTACGTTGTTGGAACTACCAACTCACCAGATCTTCCGGTAACTCTCGCCTATCAGTCCAAACCTGGTGGCAGTTCTGATGTACTGATTGCTAAGTTCAATCCATCCATCAGCCAGATTGGATATACTACGTATCTGGGTGGTGGAAGCATCGATGAAGGTCGTGCTATTGACGTATTACCTGAAGGAGAGGCATACCTGACCGGGTATACTGAATCTAAGAATTTCCCGAAGGTATGGCCATATCAGCAGAACTTTGGTGATGGTGACCGTGATGCATTCATTGTCTCCCTGTCCGAACATGATATGATACCGGCAACTGACTTTGAAGGGGTACCGACTGAAGGCGATGCTCCGCTTTCCGTTCAGTTTACCGATAAGTCACATGGTGTTCCAACGTCATGGGCATGGGAGTTTGGCGATGGTGCAACTTCCACCGAGAAGAATCCGCTTCATGTGTATGAGAATCCGGGTGTCTACACAGTCTCTCTGACGGCAAAGAACATTGTATCCAGCCAGAAGAAGACAAAAGCTGATTACATCCATGTGTTTGAACCGGTAAAACCACCGGTTGC
>CAZEWE010000026.1:8681-18062 GCA_964515765.1 uncultured Methanospirillum sp.
CCGGTTGCGAAATTTACCGGCGAACCACGGACAGGAACCGCTCCGCTCAAAGTGACTTTTACAGACCTGTCTGAAAATGGACCAACCAGCTGGGAATGGAACTTTGGAGACAGTCAGGTCTCATCCGAGAAAAATCCGGTTCACACATATGAGAAAGCAGGAAAGTATACCGTATCGCTGACAGTAAAGAACTCTGCAGGGTCTGACACCCTGATTGAACAGAATTACATCATCGTCAACGAGCCGGTTCTTCCACCATGTGCAGACTTCTCTGGTGCTCCACGGGAGGGCAAGGCTCCGCTTACAGTAACATTCCTTGACCTCTCAAAGAACAATCCAAAACAGTGGTACTGGAAGTTTGGAGATAATTCAACATCTGAAGAGCGAAACCCGGTCCACACCTATGCATCTGAAGGAAAATATACCGTTGAACTGACGGTCAGCAATGAAGGCGGGGCAGATACCAAGATTGCACCTGAATACATCACCGTAACTGCTCCAGGCTTCCCACCGGATGCACAGTTCAAAGGGTACCCGACCAGCGGAACGGCACCACTGACGGTCAGCTTTACCGATCTCTCAACCGGAGATCCAACCAAGTGGAGTTGGGAGTTTGGTGACGGATCAGTATCCAGCGACAAACATCCGGAACACACCTACAATGCACCCGGAGAATACACGGTAACCCTGACGGTTGAGAATCCGTTTGGGATGTCCACCGAACTTCGTGAGAAGTACATCCGGGTCTTTGAAAAACCAGTTCCACTCAAAGCCTCCTTCATGGGAGAACCAACCTCTGGAAAGGAACCCCTGACAGTTCAGTTTACTGATCTTTCAGCAGGTAACCCGGAGACCTGGATGTGGAACTTTGGTGATGAGCAGACCTCAACCGAAAAGAATCCGTCTCATGTCTATACCAAGGCCGGTGTATACACGGTATTCCTGACGGTAACGAGAGGAGAGGACCGGTCCAGTGAGATCAGGTACCAGTATATTACTGTCCTGCCGGCTGGAAAACCACCGGTACCAGACTTTGTCGCATCCCCGACAACCGGATATGTCCCGCTTGATGTTCAGTTCACTGATCTATCAACCGACAAGCCAACTGCCTGGAGATGGGACTTTGGTGATGGACAGTCCTCATCAGAGCAGCACCCGGTTCACCGGTACATGACTCCTGGGTCATACACCGTATGCCTGGAAGCATCCAACGAATTCGGCTCTGCAGCAACCTGCAAGGATAACCTTATCAAGGCTACCGAGGCACCACTTGCTCCGGCAGAGTTCTTTGGAAGTATCACCGTTGACGGAAGTCCGGGATGCATCGGAACCATCATCGAGGCACGGGGAAGCGGTATTGATACCGGAATATTCGGAAACCCGGTCACAACTACGATTGAAGGTGCCTATGGAACACCTGATCCGCTGACCGTGAAGGGAACAATAAAGAACGGCGAGACAATCACCTTCTGGGTAAAACCGCAGGGTAAACAGGACTTTGTCCAGGCAGAATGTTATGATGTCTATGCCGGTAAGGAATGGCAGAAATCATTCCCATACAAGGGCGGTTCAAAGACCCGTCTGGATCTCCGCGTCGGAGAAGCACCCATTCCGCCAATGCCGGTCCTGCCTCATGAGTTCTATGGAGAGGTAACCTCGAACGGTATGCCAATGCCTGTCGGAACCATGATCCTGGTTAAGGGCGACAATGTGGTTGAAGGACACCGGGGCAATCCGCTTGCTGTTACCTCACCAGGAGTCTACGGATTTAACGAACTGAACAAACTGGTTGCACAGGGAGACCTGAAAGCAGGACAGCCACTCACCTTCTGGGTAATTCCGGCAGGTTCAGGTGAGCCGGTCATGGCACAGGTCAGGGATGTTGATGCAAGTGGTGAATGGGCAAGTTCATACCCATACATTGAAGGAGGACTTACCAGACTTGACATCCGGATAGATGGAGGAACTCCTCCGATTCCGGTTGTCCCCATGACCATTACCGGAACAGCCCTTGTTGATGGAAAACCCATCACTCCCGGCTCCATGATTACCGCAGACGGTAAGAATGTCAGAGTCGGTATTGATGGAAACCCGGTTCCTGTCGGGAACAACGGACGGTTTGGAGACGGTAAAAAACTGACAATCCAGGGAGATATTCAGACCGGAAGCCCGATTACCTTCCTCATGTATGATGCTTCATGCGGGAACCAGTATGTTGCCGAGGTAAAGGACCCACAAACCGGAATCTGGGTAGCCTCAATTCCGTTCAAGCCAGGTGCAGATATGGAACTGGAGATAAGGTCCAGTTCAATCATACCAGCCGATAAAAAGCAGAACGATACTCCGGTAATTACTGCGTCCGTACCGGAAGATGATCTGGTCCAGGCACAGTAAAATCCTGAATTCCTTTTTTTATTTTCCCAGTTCATGGTTTAGTATCTAAAAATTTCACGATACCACAGACCATATTCCTTCAAGTAGAACTATAACGAACCACCTGTATGGATTGTACATCTGTACAGATGCAACGAGGATATACTCCTCTCATTATTGCGATATCTCTCGCAACATTCATGGCGTCCCTTGACGGGACAATAGTAAATATCGCTCTTCCCACCATATCTGAATCATTCTCCCTCTCCTCAAGTTCTGTCTCCTGGGTGGCGACCATTTACCTCCTGGTTATGGCCGGTTGTGTTCTCATCTTTGGGAAAATATCTGATATGATCGGATTCAAGAGGATTTTCTTAACCGGTTTTATCATCTTCACTCTTGGGTCGTTCTTTTGTGGGTTTCTCCCTGACCTGACCGGATCATTCCTCACCCTTATCGGTTCACGGGCATTTCAGGGCATTGGAGGTGCCATGATTACCGCGATTGCTCCGGCAATGGTTACGGCATTTATTCCCATGAGCATGAAAGGAAAAGCGATGGGTATTATCATGACCATGGCCGGACTTGGAACCGCTCTTGGTCCTACCCTGGGAGGATTTCTAACCCAGTATCTCTCATGGCACTGGATTTTTTTCATCAATGTTCCGGTCGGCATTATTGCATTACTGCTTGGGTTACGGGTAATTCCTGGACAACAGTCTCACCATGCTGTGGAAGGATTTGACCGGGCCGGTGCCGGACTGATATTTGTAGGCCTTGCATTTCTGCTGTATGGGTTTTCAGAAGGAACAAATCTTGGATGGACGTCTCCGGTAATCATTGGTTCTCTTGGGCTTGCAGTTATCCTCCTGGGATTATTCGCCTGGAAAGAACTTCATATCAAGAATCCAATCCTGGAGATCCGGCTCTTTTTGGATAAGACCTTTCTTATCATTAATCTGGTAATATTCCTGGTATTTTTCAGTCTCTCCGGAGTGAATTATCTCCTTCCCTTTTACCTGGAATATGTCGGAGGGTACTCAACATCAGAGGCCGGACTCATCCTGACCGCTCTCTCGGTTGCCATGATGGTTGCCGGCATCATCGCCGGAATGCTGTATAATCGTGTTGGAGGTAGAATCCTCTCTATTATCGCTGCAGTTGTTTTACTTATCGGATATTTCTTAATCACCCATCTGCGGTTTGACACCCCGACCATCTTTGTCACCGTGTGCCTGCTTTGTATCGGATTTGGACTTGGACTTATCATTACTCCCATCTCGAACATGATCATGACCAGTGCACCTAAGAAGTACCAGGGTATGGTGTCATCACTCACGAGTCTGGAACGGTTTGCTCCGATGACCATCGGAATTGCGATATACAATATTATTTTTATCCAGGGGATGGCGACCATAGCGGAGCATTATGATGTTACGAAAAATGCCCCGATGGAAATTCAGATGAAAGTGCTGACTGCCGGATTTGACCTGGCTTTTCTGCTCTCATTTATCGTAGGTATTGTAATTCTGGTTCTTACTCTCCTGGCCCGGTATAGGATGCACCCTGATTACCAGAATGAGGATATAGAAGAGATCTCAGCAGGACTGGTCTGATGAGATGGTTCATGTGCCCTTTCGGACATGATTTTTACCTCTGATTCCTCTTTATATTTTATCCTTATGTACTACATATTTATCCTTTTGTAAGGCAACCTTTACTTTGCATCGTACGCCTCCTGACAATCAAAGACCCATTGGTCCGTATTATCCTTCAGGAGTTCAATTCCATGAACGCAGAAATTCAGTCACTTACAAATCAGGCAAAAGAGTGTGCGGATCTCTTAATCCCTCTTGAACATGAGATCCACCAGGTCATTGCCGGTCAGAAAAACATTCTTGAACGACTTATCATCGCATTGATTGCCGATGGACATGTTCTTTTGGAAGGTGTTCCAGGTATTGCAAAGACGCTGATGATCAAAACTCTTGCACAGTGCATTGATACCGGGTTTTGCCGGATACAGTTCACTCCTGATCTTCTTCCCGCTGATATTACCGGGACGAAGATTTATAATCAACAGGAGTGCACATTTAAAACCGTTAAGGGACCGGTGTTTACCCAGTTTCTGCTTGCTGATGAGATAAACCGTGCCCCGCCGAAGGTTCAGTCTGCCCTCCTTGAGGCCATGCAGGAACGGCAGGTTACCATTCAGGGTGAGACCTATGCTCTTCCGGATCCCTTCTTTGTCCTAGCAACAGAGAATCCGATTGAACATGAAGGAACCTATCCGCTTCCTGAAGCACAGATGGACCGGTTCATGTTCAAGGTTCTGATGGGCTATCCATCAAAAGCTGAGGAACTTATAATTCTGGATCGGTTTACCGAAGGAGTCAGTTACCACCCAAAACCGGTGATCTCTACATCGGAGATCAAAAAAATCCAGAAGGTGGTTCCGGCCATCTATGCCGACCTGGAGATCAAGAAATATGTCACCTCACTGGTTGATGCGACCCGGAATCCGACAGATTACCAGATCCCTCTTGCATCCTATATCAGATATGGAGCATCACCCCGTGCCTCGATATACCTGATGCTGGGAGCAAAAGCACATGCACTGCTCAGGGGAAGAGGATTTGTTCTTCCGGATGATGTAAAGGCGGTTGCTCATGATGTTCTCCGTCATAGGATTCTGCTCTCATATCTCGCCGAAGCAGAAGAGATAACGGTGGATTCAATCATCGATCAGATCATACGAACAGTCCCCGTCCCCTGAAGCGGTGAACAATGCCGGATAATACCAGCTATTCGGATTTGATTCAGAATGTCAGAACAATTGATATCCTGACCCGGGCCCGGGTGACCGGTCAGCAGGCCGGAGTCCACATCTCTCTTTTCAAGGGTCAGGGTGTTGAATTCTCCGATATCAGGGAGTATATTGCCGGTGATGATATCCGTGCCATTGACTGGAAGATAACCGCCCGGTATGGAATTCCCTATGTCAAGGAGTTTGTTGAAGAACGTGACCATACGATCTACCTGATCGCCGATATCTCCGGTTCAGGATCATTCGGTCATATGGTCTCAAAATTCAGCACACTGGTATCTGTTCTTGCAACCATTGCCTTATCTGCCGTTCATTATCATGACCGGGTCGGACTGATACTCGTAACTGACACGGTTGAGAAGTTCATTCCGGCACGAAGTGGCAGAAATCATGTTATTCATCTTATCCAGTCAATAATCACCCATACATCACAGCCTGGAGGTTCAGATCTTCGCCCGGCTCTGTCAATGATTGTGCAGCGGGTTCGGCGGATGTCAACCGTCATTCTCTTATCTGATTTTTTCACTCCTGACTGTTCAAAGGAGCTATCCATGGTAAAACGACATCATGATCTGCTGGCAATCCGGGTTTCGGACCCCCGTGAAGAAGAACTTCCTGATGTCGGACTTATTGAGCTTGAAGATGCTGAATCAGGAGAACAGATACTGGTCGATACTTCAGATCCTCTCATCCGTGAGGAATACCACAAAGCCACTGCTCATCATAATCAGGAAATTTCTCTCATGATGAGAAAGCACAGGATTCCATTTGTTAATATCAGAACCGGTGATGAATATGTGCCAATCCTTGAGCATCTGATGATGGCCCGTCCGGGAGGTGAATTATGACCGGATTTTATCACCCGGAGTGGCTGATTGCCCTGGTCATTCTCCCCTGTTTATACTATTATTATGATTACCAGACAAAACGGAAGAAACAGGAAGCTATCGTCTTTTCACATATCGGGTTTTTAAAAAGTGCTCTGCATGGAAGTACACAGTCTTCCCGGCCACGGACGCTCCTTCTGCTCACTCTTGCTGCGATTGGGTGTATTATCATCGGTCTTGCAGACCCGCACATTCCCCTGGAGCAGACGAAAGAAGGCGTCAGTGTTGTTCTGGTTCTGGATGTATCAGGGAGTATGCAGGCAACCGACTATCAGCCGACCAGACTTGAATCATCAAAGCGGTCAGCAGAAATTTTATTGAAATCGCTTGATGCGAAAGATTACGCCGGGATAATCACGTTTGAATCAGGTGCCACCAGTGCAGCCTATCTTTCTCCTGATAAGGACCGGGTAATTCGAAAACTCCAGGCAATTGAGCCAAAAGAGGGGGCGACAGCGATTGGAGACGGCCTTGCTCTCGGTATTGATATGGCTGAATCCCTGCCAAACCAGAAAAAGGTAGTCATTCTCTTATCAGACGGAGTCAATAACGCCGGTGTCATCCATCCTGAGCAGGCAGCCGGGTTTGCACGGGATAAGGGGATTCAGGTGTTCACCATTGGTATGGGCTCAGATACCCCGGTCGTACTCGGATATGACTGGTTTGGAAATCCTCAGTATGCCACCCTTGATGAAGCGATGCTCCAGCAGATTGCAGCGGGTACCGGTGGCAGGTACTATAAATCAGTCGATGACCGGACCCTTTCGGAGATCTATTCAAATTTAAACAAGGAGATCGTCCGTGAGAAAGAGGAGACCAGTATCCGTGACTGGTTCTTTATTGCTGCATTAATTCTGATGTCAGGAGAGATTTTCCTGCGGTACGGAAGGAGGAGGATTATTCAATGAATGCGAAGATATTTGTGTGGATTCTTGCCGGATGTCTCCTAATATCCGGATTTCATGTCCTTGCAGATGAGATTGCGATGTCATCTGAACAATCTGAATATTTTTACCAGGTTGGAACTGATGCCCAGGTACCCTTTTCCATTGAGAGTTCCTTCCCGAATACTCTGATTGGAACGCTTCAGTATAGTCTTACCCGGCATCAGGATGATGGAGGTTTTTCTATATCACAGACCAGTACGCAGTCACAGTCATTTCCGGTAGCTCCGGGAACGTCACATCATGGTCTGACCCTTACATCAGAGACAGAGACCGATTATGATCTCTCCCTGCTCCTGTTGTATGAGGATAAGGGGAAGGATTATGCGGTGGTTCTTCCTCCGCTCTCTGTCCATTTTGTTTCTGATCCGAAAAAACACAATCCTCAGCAGAAGACCGTCCATTCTACAACATCTGAAGCGACAAAGACTCCCTCCTCCTCATCACAGATGGATCCCTTCTCCCAGATGGAACAGGAGATGCAACAGATGAGAGAGCAGCAGCAGCAACTGATGCAGAATGTCATGTCACAGAGCATGTCAGGAACTTCCCGTCCATCTTCAGCTTCACAGAATCCCTCGCAGGCTTTACAGAATAATCAGATGTCCTCCTCCTCTTCAGCATTACAACAACAGATGATGGAGGAGAGTCAGCAGAATGAGGAGAATAAGCGAAAACTTGCCGATTCTCTTGAGCAGGATCCCCTTATCCGTCAGCAGGCATCAGATCTTCGAAAAGCCGGGTATAACCAGACTTCTGGGCGGATTGTCCCGACCGGACCAGACAAGGGAGAGGTGGCTGTCAGTTTTGAGAATGATGAGGGGGAAAAGATTTCTGTAACTGGAAAAGCAGAGAACAGTCAGGTCTCATCGCTCACCGCAGAGAAGAGTGGTGAAATTCCTGTTCCGCCGGCACTCAGCTCAAACAGTACCTGGAATGAATTCAAGGAGCAACTCCGGAATAGTTCGATGGTGCCATCATCAGGATCGGTCACCAGGACTCCTGACGAGACAACGATAGAGCAGCAGTACAATAGCCCTGATGGCAGAAATGCAACCCTGTCTGCACGGATGGTAAATGGAACCGTGGAAGAAGTCACCCTGCATCAGGATGAGGAATTCCCGTTATTCTGGTTTGTGGGAATATTTTTGGTTATCCTTCTTGTCGTACTCTGTGCCGGAGTAGCCTTTTGGTATCTCTCCACCCGTCCGGAGGAGAAACCATGTGAAGAATGCGTTATTCCTTCGAGGGATTACCATGAGATTGTGGATGAGTTGCTCGAACAGGCAGAACGGGCCTATCATGCAGGAGAGAAGAAAGAAGGCTATGGTCTGCTTGGTCAGGCAGTTCGAACATACATCTCACATACCTATGGGAAAGGAGATGCCCTGACCAGTGAAGAGATCATATCTGACTCCCCCGGACTGGCCCTTCCGGAAAAGGAATCAATTACAGAAATTCTGAAATGGTGTTCTCTGGTAGAATATGCAAAAGAAGATCCACAGGATGACCAGTTCTTCAGATTCTTTTCAAAAGCTCGGGAGATCGTCAGCTCTGGTAATGCGACGAGTGATTCCTGATCAAAGCATCCAAATATTTTTAAGGTTCAGGAATAGTATGGGGATATCACCCGGAGATGAAACGATCTGCCAGGTCTGTGGAAAACCTGCAATCGGTCTTGAAATACTCGGATGTTGTAAGGCGGTGGTATGTGAGGATCATGCCAGTTCCTTCCTCCGCAATCTTTCGTCTGGTGAAAAACTGGAATCCGGAGCCTGTTATTATGTCAGATACTAAAACCAGAGCGAAAGCCCAATACGCCTTATAAGAGGATTGCTATGCAGGATGAAAAAAAGGATCTGATACTTATCCTCCTGATAACCGCCGGGATTGCAATATGCGGTTTTTTTCTCTTCTCCTTTGCCCAGGCCATATTTATCCCTGACCTGAAGGTTAATTCATATGACGCCTCTTTTGCATGGGATGGGACGTTACAGGAGTCATACCTCTATAATGTCCATGTATCTGACCAGTTCAGAAGTCTGAACCGGAAATTTGAAAGTCCGGTGTACAGTGCCGCTCATTCCGGCTCATATATCCGGTTTATATCAGTAAAGCCTCCCTCCGGAACGCTTGGGTATGTGAAAGAAGCTGATGGAACTGTTACCCTGACCGGTGATAATGCCGGAGCACGTTCAATAATTACTGACCGGGCAGGAAGAAACGAAGCCGGGGCATTCAATCCCGGGTATTTCCGTTCAGGGACGTACCCTGTTTCATATGTTTGGGATATAGTGCCTCCGGTAGAGCGGGGAACAGATGGAGACCATCTGAATATTGATCTGGCAAC
>CAZEWE010000026.1:18162-22081 GCA_964515765.1 uncultured Methanospirillum sp.
GAGGAAGGGCTTCATGCAACCCTGCTTGATCTCCACCGGAGGGGTATCATCTCGATACAGCAGCAGTCAGAGAAGGGCTTTTCAATACGTGTATTAAAGAATGAGACCGGTGATGCGTACGAGGATCAGGTTATCCGGACAATATCTCTCCTTTCAGAAGACGGGACTCTTACAGATGAGACCTTTACCCGGCTGGCCTCTGATGCCAATGCGAATGAATCCCTGAGAACCCAGCTTGTTGAGTTTCAGAAATCATTCCGGGACCTGCCATCCGGAATCGTTGATCAGATGGTCTCTGCCTACATCAGAAATGGTCACAAACATCTCATCCCCCTTCTTATCCTGGCAACTTTGGTATTCTTTGTATCCCTGGTTTTGATCATCATCGGTCCGGGTGATCGTCTGATTCTTGGTCAGGCAGTGTATAACAGTTCATTGAGTATCCTTCAGATGATAATCGCTCTGGTGTTCCCGGTATCTCTCTTTGGAACCTGGAAGGGGGATTATTACCGTGACCGGTTACAATGGGAGTCGTTCCGGGGATTTTTATCAGATTCGGTTATGATGCAACGGTACTCTCCGGAGGATATCTCAATCTGGGGAGACTGGATGGTGTATGGGACCGCTCTTGGTGTGGGTGACCAGGTATCAAAGACACTCAAATCACTGAAGATTCAGGTTCCTGATCTCCCATCCGGCGGGTGGTTTGCTCCTGCCCTCATCCACACCGGATTCTTACCGATGCTCGCCTATTCACCACCGTCATCTGGTTCTGGCGGATCCTTTGGAGGCGGCGGCTTTGGAGGCGGCGGAGGATTTGGTGGTGGAGGTGCCGGCGGGTGGTAGAGAGGGACTTTCATTCCTTTACTATTTTTATGCTTCCTGTGTAATGTATATCTGAAATGGATCCTGACAGGAGACTTCGGTACAAGGAGAAGATTGGTTGGGCTGCTCATCGGTGTAATCAGATTCATGAATGGATTTCATTGTATGGATCCGATTCTCCAATGGATGAAATGCCACTACTTGCAATTTTTAAAGCGTACCAGGAAGTGATAGAATGCCTGATGGACCTTATAGCAATGAATCTGCGGGACACTGACCTTCCTGCACGGGATGATTATTCTAATATAGAGAGGATCTCTCTCTTTTCCAAAAAAGATCAACAGGTCTTGTCTGAAATGAATGGTCTGCGGAATCGTATCATTCATAGGTATAATTCTACCGATGAGCGAATTGCTTTAGAAAGGATCGAATGTTTCTTACCTCTTATTGAAGATCGCCTGGAGGATTTTAGTAGATGGATCCAGAATTCTTAAGAAAAATCTCTGAAGATCTGGCTCATCTGAAAGAATATTCCATTGGTATGCTTCTTTATGGATCGCACGTGACAGGAAAGGCTGATGAACGGAGTGATATAGATATCTGTATCATTGCCGGTCCACATAAGGATCCAATGAACACGCTTTCCAAATCCTGGCAGACGGTTCGGGCTGACATCTATGACATCAGAATTTTTGAGCAACTTCCCCTGCATCTTCAGGTACGGGTTCTCATATCCGGAATCTGGTTGTACCAGGAGGATCCCGCAATGGTAGGGGAGTATCTGTATTCGGTCTGGAAGCGGTGGGATGATCAGCGTTTCTACCAGGATCCTATTCCTGGGTATCCTGGTATAAAGTTAGATTCTCGGTGATTATACACAAAGGTTACTTATTACATTGTGGTGAAACAAGTCCGCTCGCCATGGATTTTCCTTCATTATATCTTGATGATTCCAAAATGTTCTACTTAAACTATAAGAAACACCTATCTTCCGGTGCGGTCAATTATATACGGAATTTTTGAGGAAATATTGTGCAAGAGGTTACCAGCAGTTTTACACCCAGGGATATAGAAGCCTCGGTTCAGAAATTCTGGACACAGGAGGGTATATATGCCAGGGTTCAGGAGCAGAACCGGGATGGAAAAACATGGTTTTTCGTGGATGGTCCGCCATACACCACCGGTCACATTCACCTTGGAACAGCATGGAATAAGATCCTCAAAGACAGCATTCTCCGGTTTAAGCGGATGCATGGACTCCACGTCATTGACCGTGCCGGGTATGATATGCACGGGCTGCCTATCGAAGTCAGGGTCGAGCATGAACTTGGCTTTGAAAATAAGAAAGATATTGAGGCATATGGTATCGGTGCCTTTATCGAGCGGTGCAAGCAGTTCGCATTGAGTCATAAGGACATCATGTCAGAGCAGTTTAAAGCTCTTGGCGTCTGGATGAACTTTGATGATCCCTATCAGACCGTCATGCCTGAATATATTGAAGCGGCATGGTGGACGCTGAAACAGGCACATGAAAAGGGTCTCTTAGAACGTGGTCACCGGGTCGTGAACTGGTGTCCCCGGTGTGAGACTGCCATTGCCGATTCTGAAGTGGAATACTGGGATGAACAGGATCCGTCAATATTTGTAAAGTTCCCGATCCATGGTCTTGAGAATGAATATCTGGTCATCTGGACCACCACTCCATGGACCCTTCCGGCAAATGTAGCCGTTGCCGTTGATAAAGATTTTATATATGCAAGAGTTGAGGCAGTCAAGGAAGGGAAGAAGGAGATCCTCTGGATTGCCAAAGACCTTGTTGAACCGGTTTTAAAACGGGGTAAATATCAGGATTATTCCATCCTCTCAGAAAAGACCGGAGAGGAACTGACCGGAACAACCTATGATTCGCCTCTTGGTGATCTCATTCCACGGCAGAAAGAGATTGTGCACAAGGTCGTCACCGCCGGGTTTGTTGAGATGGACAATACCGGAATGGTTCATATTGCCCCCGGACATGGTTGGGACGATTATCTTCTTGGTGTGGAAAAAGGCCTTGATGTGTTCTGTCCGGTTGATGGAGCCGGATACTATACGGATGAAGGTGGGATATATGCCGGTCAGTTTGTCCGTGATGCGAATGAGAAGATCCTCTCGGACCTTGGAAGTCATCTGCTTGGACGGCAGAAGATAACGCACCGGTATGGTCATTGCTGGCGGTGTAAGACTCCTATCATCTATCGGGCCACTGAGCAGTGGTTCATCTCGGTTCCAAAGATGAAAGAGAAGATGCTCTCAGAGATCAAGGCAACCTCATGGTATCCGGAATGGGCGGGAAGCGCTCGGTTTTACGATTTTGTCTCTGATGCACGGGACTGGTGTATCTCACGACAGCGATACTGGGGTATTCCGATTCCGGTCTGGCAGTGTTCATCATGTTCTGCTCACCGGGTATTTGGAACCGTTGCAGAACTGAATGAAGCAGCCGGGAGTAATCTTACTGATCCACACCGGCCGTATGTCGATGAGATAACCGTGCCATGTTCCTGTGGCGGGACAATGAACCGGGTTGAGGATATCTTTGATGTCTGGTTTGACTCGGCAATGGCATCCTGGGCTACCCTTGGCTTCCCCCGGAATGATGCCCTGTTCCATGAGATGTGGCCTGCTGATTTTATCACTGAAGGACAGGATCAGACCAGAGGATGGTTTTACTCACAGCTTGGGGCTTCTACGATTGCTTTTAACCGGTCACCCTACAAGAGCGTCCTGATGCATGGATTTGCCCTGGATGCTGATGGCCGGAAGATGAGTAAGAGTCTTGGAAATGTGGTCACCCCTGAAGAAGTTGTTGAGAAATTCGGGGTTGATGTTCTCCGTCTCTATATTCTTTCATCCAATGCACCATGGGAAGACCTGAAATTTAACTGGGATGGGGTGTCAACTGTGAACCGGACGATGAATATCCTGTGGAATGTGTACCGGTTCCCGCTTCCCTACATGATCCTTGACGGGTTTTCTCCTGCAACATCATCAGACGGAACATATGATGATGAATACATCGTCCGTTCCTATCGGGAGATGCCGGAGATTGACC
>CAZEWE010000027.1:0-21612 GCA_964515765.1 uncultured Methanospirillum sp.
GGAGATATTCCACCGAAGATCACTGAGGAATACCATGGAGATTTCAATGAGATCAAAAATAATCTCAATGCTCTCATTGATGTCGTCCACATGAGAAATGATGACATTAAGATGCTCATTGATGCAGCAATACATGGCAAACTCGATGTCAGGGCAGACCATGTCAAGTATCCGGGAGAGAACGGGAGGATGATCAAGGGTATCAATGATATGCTCGATGCCTACATCGGACCGATTAATGTCTCTGCGGAGTATATTGACAGAATCAGTAAGGGAGATATTCCACCAAAGATCACTGAGGAGTATCACGGAGACTTCAATGAGATCAAAAATAATCTCAACGCTCTCATTGATGTTGTCCACATGAGAAACGATGACATCAGGATGCTCATTGATGCAGCAATTCAGGGTAAACTCGATGTCAGGGCTGACCATGTTAAATACCCGGGAGAGAACGGAAAGATGATCAAGGGCATTAACGATATGCTCGATGCCTACATCGGACCGATTAATGTCTCCGCCGAATACATAGATCGGATTAGCAAGGGAGACATTCCACCGAAGATCATGGAGGACTACCATGGCGACTTTAATGAGATCAAAAATAATCTCAACGCCCTCATTGATGTCGTCCACATGAGAAACGATGACATTAAGATGCTCATCGAAGCTGCACTGGATGGGAAACTTGACGTCAGAGCAGATCATTCCCGCTATCCGGGTGAAAACGGACGGATGATTAAAGGTATCAACGACATGCTTGATGCATATATCGGGCCGATTAATGTCTCAGCGGAATATATCGACAGGATTAGTAAAGGTGATACTCCGCCGAAGATCACTGAGGAATATCGTGGCGATTTCAATGAGATTAAAAATAATCTTAATGCACTCATTGATGTTATCCAGATGCGGGGAGCAGATATCCAGTTGCTGACAAAAGCAGGTATGGAAGGAAAACTCGATGTCAGGGCAGATCCTTCAAAATACTCCGGATATCATGGCAATATGATTAAGAACTTAAATAATATGCTTGATACCTATATCAGCCCCTTAAATCTCGCTGCAGAATATATTGACCGTATAAGCAAGGGAGATTTACCACCACGGATCACAGAAGAATATCACGGAGATTTTAACGAGCTCAAGAACAATCTGAACCAGTGTATTGATGCCATCAGTCTTCTGATAGATGACGTGAATCTCTTGTCGGAATCTGCACAAGCAGGAGATTTGCATACCAGGTCAGATGTTCACCGGCATCAGGGATCATATGCAACCCTTGTTAAAGGGATAAATGAGACGCTCGATGCAGTCGTTGAACCTATTGAAGAGGCAATGAGAGTTGCCAAAGAATATGCCCGCTGTAATCTTGCAACATCTTTTGATTCAACGATACTGGTAAAAGGCGAATTTGCCGATTTCAGAAATTCACTTGATACCATCGGAACAGAGATCTCAAAAACAATTGATAACCTGAACGAAGAGATTGAATCACTTTCAAAGCATTCAGCCAATGCCCAGTACGGAGTTGAGGACGTCAGCAGGGGTGCTCGTGAAATTGCCCAGAATGCTGAGGAGACATCAATGAATGCCACTAAAGCTGAAGATGGAATTGATCAGGTCCTTCGTGCGATGGCTGACCTTACTGTAATGGTGAGTGACATCTCTGCAAATGCTGATGCAGTGGCCAGACTGAGTGAGGATGCGAATACTCTTGCAAAGAAAGGTACTGATTATGCAGGTGCTGCTGACAAAGGAATGGAAAGTATCACCAGATCTTCTTCTGAGGTTGAACAGATAATCGGAGCTATCAGAAGTGAAATGGATCAGATTCGGAAAATCGTCAATATCATCACTGATCTTGCAAACCAGACAAACCTCCTCGCATTAAACGCAGCAATTGAAGCAGCCCGTGCAGGAGAGGCGGGGCGGGGATTTGCTGTCGTAGCTTCTGAAGTAAAAGCCCTTGCCCAGGAGTCGCGAACATCAGCTGAATCGATTGCTGATATGATCATGGGTCTGGAGCGAAAATCCGACAGTGCAGCACATGCAATTGAGGCAGCAGGAAAAGCGGTTGTTGAAGGGAACAGTGCATTATCTGATACCCTTAATGTATTTACTGAACTTACAAAAGCCGTTGATGATATAAATCAGAAGATGCTGACCATTGCCCAGGCCACTGAACAACAGGCAGCTTCGTTTGAGGAGATCACGGCAAGTGCAAATGAAATGAGTACGCTGGTAAAGCGGACATCTGATGATGCAACCCAGTCATCAGCAACAAGTGAGGAAGCATTAGCGGTGGTATCACAGATTAATGGAATTATTAATCTGATTAATGATGCAGTCAGTAATATGAGAAATGAGATGGAAATTTTTACTTTAAGAAAAACTTCCTAACTTTATTTTATTGAAATTATAAAATTGTGAATCTCTTCCGGAGATAACACACGGTCAACATCTGTCAGCCGGAATGCTGCTTCGGGCATACTTTTGATGGTGCAGGTATCTGGGTCCTGGATAAACACCTGTGCTCCAATTTTCTTCATATAGGAGAGGCCCTGCGCTCCATCACTGCCCATTCCAGATAAAATAATACCATAATATGAATGTCTTGGATCAGGACTTAAAGAGAGCATTGTCACATCTACTGATGGCCGGACAAAATTTACTTTTTCTGATTTTTCAAGTACCATAGTATCATTATTTTTAAAAATCAGGTGATTGTCTCCTGGAGTAATATATAATGAACCATGTTTCAATACCTCTCCTCCTTTCGGCACTATTACGTCCATGGAACTCAGCTGGGCAAGTCTTCGTGCAAACCGGGAGGTTGTGGACTCCGGCATATGTTGCACGATAACGATAGCCATGGGAACAGCAGGTATTCCGGTAAATATGTCAAATATTACTCTCGGACCACCAGTTGAAGAACCAATAATGAGGATATTCATTGAATGTACCGCATTACCCTAACATGGTTATGTAATCATCAACCAGCGCGATGAGGTTTTCAGGTTCAAAAGGTTTGGTAATATAGTCAAAAACATATTCTTTCAGGTGATCAAGGGTAGTATCCGGAACATCCTTGGCAGTGAACATGGAAATTATTAGATCATGCATCAGGTCGCGGTTTACTATCTCCTGAATCGTTTCCCATCCGTCAAGACCGGGCATCATAATGTCCATTAAGATAACCCCTTTAAATCCCTTTTCCAGATAATCCAGACACTCCTTTCCGGAATGTGCCAGAAAAACCGGAAACGGTCTTTTTCTAAATAATGAATGTACGGTAAAGAGTATGTCCTCATCATCATCTACGACCATGAGACCAGATATTGAACGTGATGATTCAGGATCAGTTGATGGATCCATATGAAAGGATATTGTGATTCAGACTATATTATTCTGCCTTATAACTGGTTTGAAATACTGTCATGAAAAAAAGAGGCGGTTGTACTGATACATTGAGTAATCAGTACCCGTTCTGGTTTTTTAGGAAAGGATTACTGAACTTTGGCAGTTGATTTATCTATTCATTCGTATATAGTATACTACAAAACATTCTGGAATATTCCAGAATGTTTGCAGATATCTATGTAGTGCTTTTTTTGTACACGTCTTGAAATAATCTCCGTTTCACTGCCATTATTTCAAGACGTTGTGCAATGCACTATAAGATCCTATCACATACCATCTTTGATAGATATGAATTCAGACAATCATTTCACAAAATTCCATAAAAAAAATAAGTCCCAAAAAAAGAAAAAAGAAAACGAATTAAAATCAAAAAATCAACAAAAAAGTATTAAACCGGTCAAGTATCAAAAAAAGCTCTTAAAAATTCCTTCCCGGCTGGAACGATTAATTGAAAAGTATATTGAAACCAAAACAGGAAAATCTCTTGATAACCCTGCGACTCTTGAACGAATCAGACAATCAATCCTCGCTCAGAAAGCCGGATACTGGGATAAAAATCCACATGCAAAATATGGGAGAGGGTATGATGTCTTCGCATATCTTGCCTATCAGGCACCGGGTTACATAATCCAATTTCATTATATCATTCATAGATTGGATAAGTCCGGCCTTCTCCCGGTACACCTCAAAGTTCTGGACCTTGGAACCGGTCCTGGTGTTGTTCCGCTCGCTCTCACATGGTTCATGAAAGAGAGGAAGAAAGGAACACTTACCGTTGATGCCATAGAGCAGTCTGAAGAATTTATTGAGGCATTCAAATATCTTGTTCCTGAATTTGCATCTGATTCACCAATAAAAATGGAACTGGTGGACCATGCGGATATCAGGACATGGAATTCGCAAAGACCTGAAAAATACACTATGATCACCTGTCAGAATGTCCTGGCCGAACTTCCGGGACAGAGCAGCAGTGAAAAGGCAGAACTTCTTTTAAAATATTGTTCAGCATTATCTGATGATGGATTTTTGATTCTGGTAGAACCTGCAGAACTCAGACATTCCACAGAACTCCGAATTCTTCAGAAGAACCTAGAAAAATCAGGATTATTTCTTTATGGCCCCTGCAGATATCTCCATCCGGGATCATGTGAGCCTGAGACCTGCTGGTCCTTTGCAGAACTTTCCGAATTAAAGCCACCAAACCTGATGAAGATGCTAAGTGAGGGGCAGGATGGTTATCGGTTTTTGAATACCGATATAAAATTCTCCTTCAGCATTCTCACCAAAAAGCCTCTTGTCCCGGCTCTACCAGAATCTGTTTTGAAAGGGTCCATCCCCCTCGGAGAATTGGAAGATTATCTTGGTGAAACGGTTACCATTACCGGGGCAAAGATGTCCATGGACATTGGTAACCGGGAATTTGCCATATTTCTCATTTGTGATGGCTCTGGAGGGCCGAAGGTCTATCTTATTATTCCCCGATCTCTGAAGAGAGATGAGATAAAACCTGCCAAAACAGCAGAGTATGGAGAAATTTTAAAAATTTCAGAAGTTCGTGTTCGATGGAATCCGAAAAAAGGATCGTATAATCTAGTGGCAGGTTCACGAACACAGGTCTCTGCAATGCATAAATAGATAACCGGTTAATTGTTAATGGGTAATATAGACGAGTGTTCCAATTCAGGGTGATCGATGTCAGATGAAGATCCCATAAAAATTCTGCAGGTACGCTTTGCAAAAGGAGAGATATCAGCAGAGCAGTTTGAGCAGATGCTGTCTTTTTTGTCTCGGGATGTTTCATCATTTAAACAGACAGAAACCAAAGAAAAACCTGAAGTCGAACAAGCACCAGTGGAGCCGGAAACCTCTCCGGTAGAAGAGACTGAGAAACCGACTGAGCTTGCAGATGATGACGAAGCAGAAGAGATTGCAGTCATCGAACCGGATTCAACCCTCACCGAACCTGAACGAACAACCGTAAAAGAGATAGCAACCGCAATAGCGAATGCCGAAGGACCGGTTTCTTCAGATACTGAACCATTGGTTGAGGAGGCTTCTGAAGAGACTGAAACCGGAGAGAGTGAAGAGATAACACCTGCTGAAGAGGATTTTGCAGCCGGTACTGTTCTTGACACATCAATATCTGATGAACAGATTGAAGCAATTGAGATTTCTGAAGAAATTCCTGAGGATGTAACAGAGAAGAAAGAGAGTGCTGAACGGTTTTTATCGCAGGAAGATCTTGGAAATGTCTGTTACATCACCGCAGTAAATCTTGTCCAGGCCGGAGAATTTGAAAAAGCATACCCCTTCATCGAAAAATCCCTGACCATTCAACCTGATCTTACGTTATCATGGCTCTATAAGGGTTTCATTCATCATAACCGGAAGGAATACGAAGAAGCAATTTCCTGCTTTGATAAGGTAATCGCAAAGGATCCCTTTCAAATCAGAGCCTGGCTCTTTAAAGGATACAGTCTCTTCCATCTTCACCAGGATGATAAGGCTCTCGAATGTTTTAGCCGGGTCATAAAGGAAGATAAAAAACAACTCCGTGCTCTCGTTTACAAAGGTTACTGTCTGAAAAACCTGAAGCGGTATAAAGAAGCAGGGAATGCCTTTGATAATGCAATTCATCTCAGTCCGAAAGATTTGAATCTAAGGCTGAACAGGGGAATCTGCCTCTTTGAAGATAAACAATTTTACGAGGCATTAAGTGCTTTTGATAAAGTGCTGGAACTTGATAAAAGGAATTTATCAGCCTGGCTTTATAAAATCCGCAGCCTTATCAGGATGGAACGAATCCAGGAAGCATTCCAAAGTTCCGGGAAACTTTTAGAGATTCAGCCTCGTGAGGTCAGCGTATGGCTTGCCAGAGCCGATCTTCTCTTAAAGATGAAAAAAGTTGAAGAAGCTCTTGATGCCACTAAGAAAAGTCTTCTTCTCGATAAGTGGAACCCGGATACCTGGAGTCTTCGGGGACTCTGTTTTTATAAACTTGGAAAATTCAATGAGGCTTTACAATGCTATGACAATGCCTTAAAGATAAATCCAAAACACCTTGATGCGATGAAAAACCGGGCATTATGTCTGCATAAACTGAAACGACACAGTGATGCCCTGGAATATTATGAGCATGCAATCGCCGGAAATCCGCATAATACAGAAGCATGGTTTAACCGGGGACTTATTCTTCATAAGGCGAAAAATTATGATGAAGCCCTCCACTCATATGACAAAGTGATTGAGCTGGATAAATTTCACGCAAAAGCCCACTTCAATAAAGGGCTGATTCACCGCCAGCTTGAACAATATTTTGAAGCATTACAGGCATTTACCCAGGCAACAAGTGTTGATCCCTCATTTGCATCTGCATGGTACCATATGGGTCTGATTTACACAGACC
Organism: uncultured Methanospirillum sp.; assembly: GCA_964515765.1. GTDB lineage: Archaea > Halobacteriota > Methanomicrobia > Methanomicrobiales > Methanospirillaceae > Methanospirillum. The sequence goes on from CAZEWE010000027.1 coordinate 6,830, forward strand.
TGGTCAGGCATAAAGAAGCCCTGCAATGTTATGATAAGACTCTGAAGTTAAACCCGAAACATGTCGGAGCACTGCTCAACAAAGGAGTTATCCTTGAAGATGCCGGGCTGAAAAGAGAAGCGTTTATGTGCTTTCAGAAAGCAGCAAATCTGGATACAAAAATTGCAGCTTCCATTAAAGGAAGACTTGCTCACTAATTTATTCTTCAGGTTCCGTGATCCCAGCTTCCCATGTATTCTTCCTGATCATGTGTTAATGAATCGATGGAAAGATTCAGGGATGCAAGTTTGTATGATGCAACGATCCGGTCAATTTCATCGGGGACCTGGTGAACATCAGGCTTTAATTCAGTATGATGCAGTGCAAGGTATTCAGTGCTGAGTGCCTGCAGTGCAAATGAGAGATCCATAACTTCTATTGGATGACCCATCCCTTTTGGCACTGCCAGATTGACAAGACGTCCTTCTGCAAGTAAATGGATGACTTTTCCACCAATATGATATGAGTGAATACCATCCCGTTCTTCAATCGTTTCAGCATGGGAAGAGAGCCAGATGCCATCGATCTCAATATTAAAGTGCCCGGCATTTGAAAGGATGACTCCTGATTTCATGGCAGCCATATGATCACCGGTGATTACATCCCGGTTTCCGGTCGTGGTAATAAAGATATCACCAATCTTGGCAGCCTCCTGCATGGTCATTACATGGAATCCTTCCATATAAGCTTCAAGGGCACGTCGTGGATCAATTTCAGTTACAATTACTTTTGCACCAAGAGCCGAGGCTTTTCGTGCAAGACCTCTTCCGCAAAAACCAAAGCCAGCAACAACAATCCATTTTCCGGCAATGAGTGAATTCGTAGTTGCCATGATTGCGGTCAGAGCACTCTCACCAGTCCCATGAACATTATCAAAGTAATGTTTCATCGGGGTATCATTGACTGCAACGACAGGGAACAGGAGTTTTCCATCAGCAGCCATTGCACGCAGACGATGAATACCGGTGGTAGTCTCCTCGCACCCACCAATCACACCGGAAAGAACATCCTGCCTGACGGTGTGGAGACGGTGAATCAGATCCATACCATCATCTATGGTAATGACTGGTTTTGCATCGAGAACCGTATCTATCGCCTTATAATATTCATCAACCGAACAGCCGCGTTTTGCATAGCAGAACACATTCGGGACTTTTCCCAGGGCCTGTGCCACATCATCCTGGGTAGAGAGAGGGTTGCACCCGGTAATATGAACCGTGGCCCCTCCATCGGCAAGTGTCCGGACAAGGTTTGCAGTTTTTGCTTCGACATGCAAAGCCATTCCGATAACTTTCCCTGCAAAGGGTTTTTCCTTTTTAAATCGTTCAGATATGGCACTGAGTACGGGCATATACTGTCGTGCCCATTCAATCTTTAATTCACCAGAATCCATGGTTTCCTCGTAACGTAAGAATATTTTTGCAAAATTTTCCATAAGTGTTTATCCGGCAATAATAAATCATCTCTCCATAATCCTCTTCTAGTACTGCGAACAAGAAGATACAATTATGACGCTGACCCGGAGGATTATCCCCTGCCTGGATATCAAAGACGGACGAGTTGTGAAAGGAACTAATTTTCTTGGCCTTCGGGACGCCGGAGATCCGGTCGAACTAGCCTGTCGGTATAATGAACAGGGTGCTGACGAAGTCGTCTTTCTGGATATCACGGCATCCAGAGAGAACAGGGGGATGATCATCGATGTCATCCAGCGGGCTGCTGATGAACTGTTCCTTCCTCTGACCGTCGGTGGGGGAATCAGAACACTTGAAGATATTCAAAAAACGTTGCGGGCCGGAGCAGATAAAGTTTCGATGAACACCAGTGCAGTCCAGAACCCTGGATTGATATCAGACGCAGCAAAGGCTTTTGGAACCCAGTGTGTTGTAGTTGCCATTGATGTAAAGAGGAGAACCTCGGAGCTACCCGGTAAGACCATAATACCGCTGCCTGACCAGAGTTCATGCTGGTATGAAGTTGTCACACACGGGGGTTCTCAACCGACCGGAATTGACGCCATTGCATGGGCAAAAGAAGCGGAAAACCGTGGCGCGGGAGAAATCCTACTGACGTCAATGGAAACCGACGGAACAAAAGAGGGTTTTGACATCCCAATCACGGCAGCAATTTCTGATTCAGTTGGTATACCGGTTATCGCATCAGGCGGAGTCGGGACATTTGAGCATTTTTATGAAGGCTTTGTCTATGGAAAAGCAGATGCAGCCCTTGCGGCAAGTGTCTTTCATTATGGGGAGATGACAATTGCTGATGTTAAGAATTATCTCATTCAAAAAGGGATTGCAATTCGTCCTCACGCAAAATAATTTAATCTTTTTTTCTCCCGACAGATGCCATATAAATACAAAACTCTGACTCTCCGTCTATTCCCAGGATGCAATTGATGTCATTGTCATTATACGACCCGATTGCACATACCCCAAGGGAAAGACCTGCGCATGCAACGTACAGGTTCTGGCAGATATGACCGGCCTCAATAAACAGATATCTCCATCCCCGTTCTCCAAACTTCCAGATCATCCGTTCAGGAACAGCGGTCCAGATGAAAGATACTGCAGATGATGCAACAAGTTTTGGATTTCTGCATATCTTTGCCACTGATTCATGATCACCGGAATGGCATTCTTCTCTGACAAGGGCATGATCCAAGGGGAGGTACCGATATATACCCGGCTCAAGCCCGCTCACATTGTTTATAACCATGCGTGTTTCAAAGGGATGCAAAGCTCCTGCTGAAGGGACAGTCCGGAAATTTGAACTCTTTTCTTTTTCCCTGACACCCTGCGTATAATGAAGGAGAATGGAGAGTTCCCATTTGTGCATCTCATCTGATGAATACACGCGAATGGTCTGCCGGTCATTTAGGGCATCCCATAAGATCACCGGATCAAGAGGAATATCACCAGGATCTGGCAAAGAAATAATCTTCTGATTGGGTTCACAAACACCACATATTCTGGTTTTCGGTTCTTCAGCCTTCTGATGGGAATCCCGAAATTGTGTGTCATGAAGAAACCGGTGCCCTGTCCACGAGGAGTCAGATTGCATATATAGCAATAATGCGTGACAGCTACCTGAACTTTACGATAATAAGATGAGTGGGAGGAGTAAGCCCCCTTCTGTTCATTGCGGCATTCAGCTTAGCACCGAACCCGGGCAGATATCGGGTTATCTGTATGCCCTGTTTCGGTTTGCACCCGCAGGGATTCGCCGTTTCATCGGTGATGTCCGTCTCAGCTCAGCAGGAATGCATCATCACTCAGGACATTCCGTATCGTTTCTGGTCCATAGCCGTGATTCTCACCACCCCTGAAAAACAGGGCTGCGTACCCGATTGGTGGGGGGACTTTCCTCAGCTACGAATACTCGTTACCGTCGGCCGCACTCTCCCTCTCATAACTTAATCAGCACCGAAAGAGAAAAAGAGTATGGGAAAATAACTCCCGTCATGTGCATACCTGTTGAATGAAGAGGCAGGTAATGCTCGATAAACCGTCATTTATTTATAGAAATATCCTGATTATTCTTATTACGAAAGGGGAATCTTATTACCACTACTGCATTTATCCATCATAAAGGTGGAACAGGAAAAACTACATCCTGCCTACAGATCGCAGGGATTCTCAAAAACATGGGAAGATCAGTACTTGTTATTGATACTGATCCCCAGGCAAATGCCACACTGGGTCTGGGAGTCTATCCGGATTCTCTTCAAAAACATATATATCAATATTATATCCAAAGATGTTCACCGGCTCCGGATTCTGTTCTCCTGTCAGATTTTATCATTAAAACGGTATCTGGTATAGATCTTGTACCCTCGCATCTGGACCTTGTCGGCGCAGAAGCAATATTATACCAAAATCCGGCTCGGTATCAGATACTGAAAAAGGGTATTGATGTTATTAAAAACCGTTATGATCATATTTTGATCGACACCCCTCCGTTTCTGGGACAATTTCTCATGAACGGAATGATTGCAGCCGATCATTCAGTCATGGTTTTTTCATCAGATACTTTTGCAATTGCCGGGTATGATCATATCAACCTGGTGATTCAGGATATAAAAGAGATCCTTGGAATTGATATTCACATCAGCATGGCAATCCTGAACAGATGGGATAATCCATGTGGAAAAACAGAAACTTTTCTGGAAAAAATCCAACATTTATTTGGTCTGACGACTGAAGAAAAACCAGACTCACTGCAGGATATCAGAACCCAGCTGGAGAACAGAATAAAAGTGGAAATCCCTGAAGTGGTAATTGTTGCGGAAGGAAGAGAAGTTTCCCTTTCTCTCAAACAGGGAGTTCCACTCATTACACTGGCACCGGATGATCCTGCCATGCCTGGTTTTAAACAGGCAGCATCAGTAATAGATTCATGGAAGACAGGGGGGAGATAATGGAGACAGGCGAAAATAAACATTCGGGAAGAAGGGGACTGTTTATGGTTACCGAAGAGGAAAAAAGGGAACCGGTCAGGGAAGAGCTGCTTCCTGATTATTCTGAAATTATCACCAGAATACTGTCCTATGAACAGGGAGAGTTCCCAGCGGTGCCAGATGAATTTGTGCCTATCCTGACCAGGTTACAGGAGGATTCTGATACTCTTCAGAGTGAAAAACAAAGCCTCCTTGACCTGACCAGGGAACTTGATGCCCTGAAAGAAGAACAGGTCACAATTAAAAAGGAGCATGAAAGTTACCTCTCTGATCTGATATCGGCTCATACTGAATTTGACAGGGCACTGGAAATCTTTCAGTATCATGCCATCCCCATGGTCCTTTTGGGATCTGATCGGCAGATAATGGATGCGAATGACATCTTCTGTTCCATTTTTTCAGTTGAGCGGAGTGAAATCACGAGGCAATTCCCACCGATATCAAGATATATTCCAGAAGAACCACCTTTTACCGCTCCGGACGGAAATCAATATTCAATCGTTCCAATTAAACCTCCGATTGTTCCTTTTGATCATGAAGCCGTTTCCCTTGAACTACTTATCCCCTATATACCAACTGAAGACCCAAAAACCAGAGAGACTATATCAAGAGAGATTTTGGAGAAAGCCCTATCAGAAGTCCTTCTTCCAGTAGCCATAATCGACCAGTACCATACTATCCGGTTTGCAAATAATGCTCTTCTTACATATCTTGCAAGGGAACACAGGGATATATTTCTGCGAGATATTGCAAGTAGTGGTTTTTCAGGAGAAATCACAGAAAAAATTACAGAGGCAATATCAACCGGTATAAAGATTGAATACCAGACTACAATTTTCCATCGGGACAATACATCAATTTCTGTCTGGATAGAATTATTTCCCCTGACAAATGAAGATGAAACGGTTGTATTACTTGTTCTCTTCCCAGATGATGACGAAGAGAATCCGGTACCAGAAGAGATCAATAAGATAACATCTGAAATTGCTACACCCTTTTTACGAACACTTCTGGACCTCAACCCTTCACCGATGGTTCTGTTTAATGATGCATCAGAAATAATTATAGCAAATGAAGGACTTTCAGAGCTGATTGGGGTTTCTTCAGGACAATTGCAGGGTCAAAAACTTGTCGATATCGGGATAACCGTTTCTGACTTTTCAGGCATGAGTGAAGAGATGGAGATACTTCCTGAAAAAGTCTGTATCGAGTCACCATATGGGATGCAATGCTACTCAGGCCTACTCATTTCCAATCATCAGGCAAACCAGAAACAATATCTTCTGATTCTACAGCCACCGGTTGATGCTCCGGTTCAGCAGGATATTGTAAAATCTCCGGAGGTTGTTGAACCAGTTCAGGATGAGGTACATTCTGTTTCTCCTGACGTTCCCTCATATAAAGATAATCTCCAGTCAGTTCAGTTCTTAACAATTCCAATACCCGGTCTTCTTATTGAAGATTCTGTTATAACTGAAATGAATTCCACATTCAAAGAGTGGAGTGGAATTCATGACGATAGTGTTTCTGAATTTGCACCGACTCTCATCTCTCATACAGTCCAGTCCAGAGAGAACAGATCAATGGTTTTTTCATCACTCTATCCTGCTGGTCTGAAATCATACCAGATACAGATCCAGCCCGGCACTGCCTCTCCAGATAAAAATATGTACTGGTTTATAGATCAAACTGAAGCACAAGAGTCAATTGCATCCTTAAAGAGTCAGATTGAGAGTTTAACATCTGAACTTACTTCTGTTAAAAATAATCTTCATGAAGAACGTTCTGCATTAAAGACTTCTGATAACATATCCAATCAGATAGATATCGTTGAATTTGAATTATCCGGTGGACGATATGCTATGGACATTGGAATGGTACGGGAAGTTGTCGAGATGCTTCCAATAACACCACTTCCAAAAACCCCTCCCTATATCATCGGTATTATTAATCTCAGAGGGGAAGTAACTCATGTCATAGATCTTGCAATACTTCTTGGAGAACGGATGAAGAAAGATCGGAGCGGACAGAAAATTATCATTGTTCCTCCTGATGCTGCACATGGTGAACACCTTGGAATTATTGTGGATAATGTGCGAAGTGTCACCGAAATTGGTGCACGTCAGGTAACAGCTCTCGGTGATGAGATCAATGAGCGGATTCAAACACGGATCAAGGGTATCATTAAGGTCACCCATGATGATCTCATAGAGAAGCGTGAAGGAGAAGAGAAAGAAGCAAACCTTGTTATTTGGCTTGATATGAAAGAAATTTTAAACCGCATGTCAAGTCTGCACTAACACAGGTGTTCTCCTCTATCGGATATCATGGATAAAAAAATAATACCCCCGGTTTTTCCCCAGATAAATGTCCCACAGGTGAGCGAAAAGGGACTCCCGGAACTCATTCTTGATGTTCAGAAAAGGCTCAATATCCAACTCACCAGTTATAAACAGGATTACATCAAACGAAGACTTCTCTCACGGATGAACTCAACCAGATCCAAGGATTTTGTTGAATATCACCAATATTTGAAGACACACCCTGAGGAAGAAGAAAAACTGAGGAATGCTCTGACAATTAATGTTACAAAATTTCTTCGTGATCCGGATGTGTTCAATCTGATTGGAAAAGAAATCTTTCCTTCAATCATCCAGGAGAAGAGATCGATTAAAATATGGAGTGCTGGTTGTTCATCAGGAGAGGAGCCCTACACCTATGCAATACTCCTGCATGAGCTTGCAAAACCAGGTGTGTTACTGAGTAATGTTATCACCGCAACAGATATTGATGAAGTCATTATTAAAAGGGCAAAAGACGGTATTTATGAGAAAAATGCCCTGGAAAATCTGAGCGACACCCAGATCACCCGACATTTTGATAAAACTGATGACGGGAAATTCAGAATAAAAGACCACATAAGGAATATGGTCCGTTTTCAGTCACATGACCTCATGAAAGGAGTTCCGGTTGCTCGGATGTTTGATGTCGTATCATGCAGGAATGTCACCATTTATTTTAATGAACAACAAAAAAAGGACCTGGTTAAACTTGTTCATGATAGCCTCGGAAATAATGGATATTACATCATGGGAATGTCTGAATATATGTCAAAAGATGTCGAGCATCTGTTCAGACCCTATAAACCGATGCTAAAAATTTTCCAGAAAGCAGCGTAATCTGATAATTTATCCTTTTTTCAACAACCCTTTTTTTCGCGGAATTGGTTCAAGGCCTGATAACTCCCGGTTTTTATCCACTTTATCTTCATGCGCTTTAATTTCACTATAGATAATGTAAAAATTCAGACCGACAAGAATCAGGACAAAAATTGTAGTAATGAATAACGCTAGACCCTGGGGGCGGATTTCCTCCACGGTCCACATGATATAGAGCACCAGAAGTAACCCGATTATATAAAAAGGCCCCCACATTCTGATGTTCAGGATTTTCATATATGCTTCCAGATTTCATTTCATACGATATCAATCTCACGGAGTGATCACCATTGAGGACCAAGTCGATCATAAACTTCAGGTGAAGATAGATAATTCAGGCCGTCAAATGATTACATTATGAATAGAGTCAGGGTTCCAATTGGCATACATATTATTGCTATCCTGATGGTGTGTGCATTCTTTACCGGATGTGTTGAAGTGACACCTCCAACCGGGGAGCAGAATGCATCAGCATACGGGCCGGTCTCGCAGGGTAGTGGAGATATGAAAGATCTGGTGAAAGGTCAGAATCAGACCACTCCGGTTCAAACCTCTGGTCAATCATCTCAGCAGGGAACACCTGAGCCTGCAAATACTTCTTCGCCGGAAACCCTGTTACCTCCGGTTGAAAATGGATCATTTGTAAAGGTGCCCCCGAGGGATTACAGTCAGCTCAAAACCGATACCCAGACATCATATCTCCCATACAACCGGCCAATATCAACAGACAGCCGACAATTTCTGACAATATATGAGATATTAAATCAGTCATTTGTGAAAAATGCCTCCGCTTATGCCTATCAGCTTGTCACTCCACCGCTCTATATTGAACTTGGATTTTATCCAAAGATGGTAACTGATGAGCAGGAAGTCTACAAAAGAACCGGAGATAAGGAGGGAACCATAAAATATACAAAAGTCCGGCCATCACAGGATGCCTGGTTTGAAATGCGTGTATATGATATGGATACAAACCAGGAGATAATTCGGGAAGGATATGGAAAAACCTACAGCCTTACCAATAAAACTGCAGCAATCCGCAGGGCAGGAACCTTCCAGTTTGACTTTATGGGCGATTCAATTGCTGCAGATATTGCTATGAAAATTCCGGTTGACTCTTCGACGGTAAGTGCATACTCTAATGTCAGTTCACTCATTGAAGATCAAAAAATAAAATCCGGCTTGTTACCATCAGTATTTCTGAAAGAAGCAGATATGGGATCGGGATGGCAAAGAACCGGTGATCTCATTCATACTCCGGTAAAATATTCATCGATTTTAATTTTGCCCTCATCAGGTTCTAAATTGACTCAGGATATTTCCAAATTCCCGGGAGCCCAGGATGCTGTGACACAATATGCACAGACAAAATCCACAAATTCAGGAGAGACTCATATCTCCATTATTGCCGGTGATGAAGGATACGGATTTGAGTCTATCAGAAAAACAGGAGTAGTTTTCAGACAAGGAGCATATCTTGTACAGCTTACCAGCTACTCTGTTCCACCGGTCTCACTTGATGAATTGAAAAGAATGGCAACACTGATTTCCGGAAGGATCAATCAGGCATAATCCTTATTTTTCATTTATTTTTGAAAGTGAATGGAGATCATTGATATTGCAAAAAATATCCTGATCCGGGACCAGATCCCGAATTTCCTGAACCGGAACAAAGCGGGTATGAAGGTTCTGAATAAGAGCTGAAAGACGACGTTCACCGCTCGTTTCATAAAATTCTCTGACTGCGTCCCGACGATATACTGCACAGAGTGGTTCGTATTTTCCATCTTCCCAAATAGGAACCGCTGCATCGAATCCATTCGAAGCCTGAATCAGATATCTTATTACAACACAGGACAGGAATGGCATATCACAGGCTGTTACAAAAATGTAGTCATCTTTTGCATGCCATGCTCCGGAGTGAATACCTCCTGCCGGTCCCTGACCTTTTCTGATGTCCTGAATACATTTTACCGGATATGAATCAGGGAGATCTGCAATCTGCTCTCCATCACGGCAGACCACCAGGATTTCATCAGAACAAGACCTGAGTTCCTCTATCTGTCTCTCTAAAAAAGTTTTATTCTCGCAGGTGAAGAGATATTTGGGAAATCCATTGGCTCTCGTAGACTGTCCGCCAACCAGAATGAGTGCTGAAATCATGATATGTGTTCTGTATTTTTTAGGGTTCCAGGTCTCTTCTTTATAACCCTGGCCTCCAGGTCCAGTAAATCCTGCTTGAGTGAGATATCAGGAGTATAGCCACCCAGCCCTCCCGTAGAAACCACACGGTGACAGGGTATCAAAATTGGAGTAAGGTTTCGTTTCATAGCCATTCCAACCACACGTGGTCCGGTTCCAACCGATTCAGCGATTTCTTTGTATGTTCTCGTCTCTCCATAAGGGATTGATAGAACCTCCCGGAAAATTTTCCCGTATACAGTGTCGTCCTGCTCATGAAGGCTTATCAGAGGAGAGAGAGTTGTAGTTTTCCCTGCCAGATATTGTGAGAGAGAAAGAGGCACCGGTCCTGGAACACTCTGTCTGACAAACCGAATCCTGCTGACTACATTCGCTGTATCCCATCGTATATAGACGAACCAGAGCCCAAATCTGGCAGATCCTTCCATTACTTCCAACCTTTCAATAATGATGGAAATGACTGGATCCCGACTTCCTGTATCTCCTCCTGCATCCAGCCAGGGAGCCGTTCTTTAATGGATGGATCAAGAAAACGGTTTTCACCGATGATGAGCACGCCCCGGTCTTCCGGAGTCCTGAGTACTCTTCCGAGTGCCTGAAGAACTTTGTTGAGGGCTGGAAGGGTATATGCAATAAATTTTCCCTCCTCACCATACTGCCGAGTATAATACTGCATAATCATCTGCCTGACCTGATTCCATGGAGCAAGAGGAAGGCCAATGACCATGGCTCCGGTCAGCATCTCTCCCCGGTAATCCAGTCCCTCTGAAAACTTACCTCCACATACGGCAAAAAGGATTCCTTTCTTACCCTTTCCTGGCAGACTCATAAATCTGGTTAATAAGGGTCCTGCCTCACTACTATCCCGGGGTTCAATGAATACCTCACGGTCATGGAGATGCATCTCAACTTCCCGTGTAACCGATTCCAGCATCTGGTAAGAGGGCAACCATACACCTAAATTTCCAGGGATTGTGCAGAAGTTGCGAATGTAAGAAACCATTCTTTTTGTATTGTCATCCGACTGTCGCTGAGAAAATGCTGAAGTAATATCTGCGGTTGCGAGAACCATACGGTTCTTTTTGGGAAAATGGTTGGGTAGTGAAAATGATGAAACCGGATAGTCCGCTGGAAGAGCTCTGAAATAGAGCTGCTGATAACTACTGAGCGGTGTTAATGTTCCGGATATATAAACTGAACAGAAGTGTTCCCGTGCAAGAGTTGAGAGAGCGGGTGAAGGATCAATATTCCTGACTTCAAGATAAATATTCTCATTATCTTTACGAAACAGGGTGAGGTATGCAGGATTGGTTCCCGAGTTATGAAGGCGGTACAAAAAAGCAGATAGACGTTCAATTCCGGTTGTTCTGAAATCACCCCGCTTGCTGTTGGTCTCTTTAATATTTTCAGCAAGATCCATGAAATCATCAACCACCTCCTCCATTGTACCATATAATGACTCACGGAGTATCATCCGGCTGAATAACTGGGGATCAAACCAGTCTTCAGTCTCGGTTGACCGGCGAAGACCATCAAGGAATTTCCTAATCCCCGGAATAAGCCGCCTTATTGCTTCAAGGTCTTTTACTTCCTTTTTGATTGAGGAGATGTCATGATCTGCCTGTTCAAGGGCCCGATGATCCAGACTTACAGACATGATATCCTGCATTACATCACCGCAATTATGTGCTTCATCTATGAGAAGCAGGATTTCAGAGGGTTCTCGTTGCAGGTTAAGATATAACTGCTCCCGAATCTGCTCGTCCATAATATGATGATAATTACAGATGAGCACATCAGCCTGCAATGAAGCCTGTGCCATAACCTCATAAGGACACAGTCCGTCACATGATTCCCGTAATGTGTCAGGTTTAATGCAGCGCTCAATAACCTGCGTGGAAAGACGTTTACAGGCATCAGAAGGAACAAGACGAAGACCACCTGCTTTTTCATTCTGAATCGCCATCCTGCTTCTGATAAAAAACGGACAGATGATTGGGTGGTCGGGATCATTTTTTCTGATTTGATCAAGTATGACCTTATCTTTCGAAGGATCCAGGGATCCTCTATCTGCCCGCTCCCGGATTAGCGCAGTTGAAAAACCCTTGACTGCCTCACATTTCCGATAGGTATCACCTGAACCGCCCAGGGGACACATCGAACTTTTTCCCACCAGGTATGAAAATTTTAATCCGGGTTGTTTTTTCCGAATGAGCTCGAGTTCCCGGATATAGGTTGCAAGCTGGGAAATGGTCCGGACAGCAACAATTATCTGGCGGTCTTTTCGTCCGGCTAATAATGCAGACACGACAGAGGATTTTCCGGATCCGGTCGGTGCATCAATGAGGAGGACGCCACCCGTTCTGGCCGTTTCTACAGCCCTGTTTAGCATCTCTTCTTGTCCGGGCCGAAACGAGGAATAGGCAAACCAGTCCTGCAACTCATTCATCTGTAGCTCATTGACCCTGAATGCATAAAGCAGATACGAAAGACAGCAAAAGAGAAGGTGAAGTAGTTTATATAATGCCGTTTTTATTAAATGTCTCTGAATATTTTTTATCCGTTATCTGAATGTGATTGGAGACCCATTCCTTGAGAAATGTCATAAGTTCAATGGTGATACCGAGCCTGTTGGCCTGATAATCTTTAATGAATGAATCAACTTTTCCAACAAATGTATCATGCTCCTTTTTATGATTTACCAATCCGGGGAAGTTACATTGTTGCATATATTTTTCCTCGGTTGAAAAGTGGTACACCGTATATGCAGCGAGCTCATCAAGGATATTGGCAAGAACATCTTTCCCCTTTTTCTCCAGCATTGCATCATGGAGCGTATTGATTAACTGAATCAGTTTTTGATGCTGCTCATCAATTTCTGTAACATGGACACTGAGCACGTCAGACCATTTTAAAAAAGCCATGAGAAAATTCAACCTATATAACATATAATGATTTCATTCCTGAAATCGTGTATTCCGTTTTTGTTATCCGTATGAAAATTATATGTGAATAGAAATATATTGATACTATGGATATTTCGAATATCAATCATACCAGGAAGAAAATATCCGGAAGAAAAATAATTTGTTTCTTCATAGTTTTCATTTTCAGCATTTCCGGACTCTGTTCCGGGGATGAACTGCTCCCCCCTGACCTGTCATCTTCTAATCCTGTAGATAAGAATGTACTTTCATCCTTTCCGGTGATATTAGATAAACCAGGAGTTTATTATCTGAATGATACTGTTTTTTTTAATGAATCGGTAATTCAGATCACACAATCAGATATCATCCTGGATGGTCGTGGCAATATAGTGACAGGCAATGTATCTCCAGGATCCATCGGAATATCAGTCAACCTTCCTGATAATGAAATACACAATATTACAATCAGAAATATCTCCGTAAAAGATTATGAAACGGGTCTTTTTATCGAAAAATCCAATGAAATCAATCTAGAGGAGATATATCTGAGCTCTCATCTTCGTGCCGGGGTCCGGATAGAAGCATCTGGCAATATCCAGATTACCGGGAGTACTGTCCAAAATAACAGAAATGATATAACCGGAGGATATGGTATCCAGATATCAGAATCAGAGAAAATAACAATAGACAACATCCAGGTAACCGGGAACGGAAAAAGTGGAAAAAGTACTTCAGGGGGAATTTATATCAAGAATTCTCCTGAAATAAATATCCTCTCAAGTCAGATTTCAGGAAATCCTGGATTTGGACTTAGAGCAGATGAGGGATCTGATCATCTTGTAATATCTGAATCTGAAATCTCTGCTAATTCAGGAGACGGAATACTGATTCAATCATGTTCTTCACCAGCGATTCAGAAATCAGTCCTGAATAAAAACAAGGAAACAGGCATTGAACTAATTAACGTGATGCAGCCATCCATAACCGGGAACGTTATCACTTCAGGGACGATTGGTATTTCGTTGTCAGACACCGGGGACATGATTCTATCAGGAAATAATTTAAAAAACAACCGGATAGGTTTTGACATATCAGCTTCAGATATTCGTTATTACAATCATCAGATCTCAAATTCCAATACAATAGACTCACGGTTACTGCTCTACCTGAAAGATGTTCAGAACAAAAAAATCGGACCAGGGACGAATCCGTCGATGGTGATCATTGTAAATTCATCTGACATTTTTTTGTCTGACCTTGTCCTGTCAAAAAATTGTGCGGGCATAATACTTGCAAACAGCACAAAGATCACTCTATCAGATATTTCTTTTATGGAGAACGGTATCGGTCTTCGAACGGAATTTGGAACAAAAAACCTGGAATGTACGAATCTTCATGCCGAACGAAACCTGGTAAGTGGATATTATCTGACCAATACCAATAATTTTACACTGTCATCAATCTACGGTCAGGAAAGCCCATCTGGAATATATCTTCACAATGCATCAGATGGGAGGTGTAAAAATATGTACATGACTCGTATTTCAGGAGTGAAGTCACGAATGCCTTCAGGAATTACATTGAGCGGTTGTGATAATATCACAGTAACAAACTCACAATTCTCCCAATGTTCATATGCAGGACTTGTTTCAGACTCTGAAAATCTGAATCTCTCTGAAAATAGTTTTATATCCAATACATTTGCCGGCTCTGTAATTTTATCAGGTCCGGTGGAGCTATCTTTTAATTCATTTCTGAAGAATGAAGACACCGGAGTTATCTTCCGGGCTAATCAAAGTGCTGTCATGCACAACATATTCTCCGATAATCAGAACAGAGGCCTCCTTCTGGTCACCGGAAATGAAAATAAATTTGCATATAACACGTTTAAAAATTATAAGAACTGCCTGATTCAGGATAAAAATTCTATGAACA
>CAZEWE010000028.1:0-21271 GCA_964515765.1 uncultured Methanospirillum sp.
GTGAGAACGTCACGCTCCCAACAGAAGTTTCCTGGCATACACAGGCATAAATACAGAGAGGATTTGGTAAACACACTTTTTTTTTCTCTGTATTTTCGAAAGATCCCTTTTGATATGAACACTCTGCTGACATCCGGAGTTTATACAGATTTTCCTAACCAACAGGTTTTCAATTGTTAAACCAATTGAATAATAAAAATAAATAAGTAAATATTTACATCCACCAGTATACTTTTTTTTACTCGTCATATTCGTTGTAAGAGTTGCTCCGGGTATAAAAAAATCCGGACAATATGCAATCAGGTGTGATGGGATAACTGAAATCGGTATTACTGGAGTTACTGAATGAAACAATACACATTGTTAATTTTGTGTGCAATCCTTGGAATTCTGTTCCTTGGAATGCCGGTATGTGCAGAAGAGAGTAAGACACGGATCCTTACTGATATGGCCGGAAACGAGATCGAAATTCCGGAAATTATTGAACGTGTTGCATTCTTTGGAGGCCCAATCGGTCAGGTCCCCTATATTCTTGGTGTTCAGGATTCAATAGTTGCAACCTCTATCGGGAGCAAGAATTCACAGCTTCTCAACATCATGGACCCGAACCTGAAAAATATTGCCTCACCACGACAGACAAATGGAATCATCAATATTGAGGAACTGATCAAATCAGAACCACAGTTTGTTCTTGCCGGAGATGTAGATGGAGCAATTGTTGAAAAACAGACGACTATTCCGGTTGTTTACTTCTTCGAGAACTCCGATGGTTCTGCAGAGCAGACAAAAGCTGAAGTCACCTTTATCGGCTCAATCTATGGAAAAGAAGATCGGGCACAGAAATATGCAGACTATCTTGACTCTACGTTATCACTGGTGAAATCACGTATCGGAGACATTCCACTTTCTGAACAGAAAGTTCTCTTTAACGGATATGATGCAAACCACCTCATCACCTATGGTGGAGACAGCTACATGCAGGAGCGTATTGAGAATGCCGGTCTTCAAAACGCTGCACTCGAAGTAAATACCTCAGGTGTCAGGCCGGGAATTCATGCAGGTCTTGATGAGATCTCCATGGAACAGGTTCTAAAGTGGAACCCGGATATTCTGGTTATTGATACCGGATCACCTGAAGATGTGTACAATGATCCGAAGTGGGCTAGTGTTAAGGCAGTTCAGAACCGCCAGGTATTCCGGCTTCCAAATGGTGTGTTTGTATGGAACCGGCCAACCGCAGAGTCTGCAGTCCTTCACCCGCTCTGGATGGCTAAGATTGCATACCCTGACCGATTTAACGACATCTCCATGCAGGATGAGGTTAAAAAATTCTACCAGGAGATCTTCTCTTATGAATTAACCGATGAGCAGGTCGATAAGATCCTCGCCGGTGAATTTGCATCTGCCATTAGTGCAGGAAAGGGTCAGACAAACCAGACAAACATGGGAAATAAGTAATCCCGGAGAACATCTTTTCATTTTTTTGACAGGATATCAGATATGATCCATGTCATCGATACCAGAGTATGCGCTTATGATAAGAAATCCTATAAAAAAGGAGTTTTGGGGAAAACGTAATTACACCCTGCTTAAAACAAGTCTCATTCTTCTTCTCTGCATTACTACCCTGATCTCTCTTATGGTCGGGCGATTCGATGTTCCTCCTTTTGATGTTATCAGTGCCATTTTTTCCGGTTTTATTCCATCTCCTGACCTCTCGCCTACCGTCAGAAGTGTTATCGTGGATGTCCGATTACCCCGTGTTATTGCAGTAATCCTCGTTGGTGCAGCATTATCAGTAGCAGGTGCAGCTTTTCAGGGACTTTTCAGAAATCCACTCGTATCTCCTGACATTCTGGGAGTCTCTGCCGGTGCAGGGTTTGGGGCAGCACTTGCTCTTCTCCTGACTGAAAACATCTTTATCACCCAGACATTTGCCTTCCTCTTTGGGCTTATCGCGGTAGGACTTGCATATATGATAAGCCGGGTCTACCGGGTCAGCACCACCCTCACCCTGGTCCTTGCCGGTATTGTGGTCGCAGCTCTTTTTCAGGCCCTGACATCACTGGTAAAATATGTTGCAGATCCTCTCAACAAATTGCCGGCCATTGTCTTCTGGCTGATGGGTTCATTTAACCATATATCTAACTCCGATCTGATGGTTGCCGGGCCATTGCTGCTTGGCGGTATGCTTATTTTATACCTGGTCAGGTGGCGGATTAATGTTCTTTCTATGGGCGAGGAGGATGCACGGGCACTTGGTGTTGATATAAGGCAGCAAAAGGCGATAATTATCATTTCAGCAACGGTAATTTCAGCTGCTGCGGTATCTATATGTGGAATTGTCGGATGGATAGGACTTGTTATCCCACATGTCGGCAGAATCCTTGTGGGTCCGGATCATAAATTACTCATTCCAATCGCCGCTTTCGTCGGAGCATCATACCTTCTGATCGTGGACACCGTAGCACGGACAGTAACGGTGACAGAAATACCCATTGGAATTATTACCGCACTTGTGGGAGCACCAGTATTTGCCTACCTTCTCAGAAAGACACAGACAGGGTGGAAGCAGTGACAAAACCTTTAATCGTCTCTGACCTTTCCTTTCGTTACCATGAAAGGGACGAAACCACTATTTTTTCCGGTATCAACCTGTCCCTAGAAAAGGGAGAAATTTTCTGTCTTATCGGCCCGAATGGTACAGGCAAATCCACCCTGATAAAATGTATTGCCGGCCTTTTGATGGCTGAAACAGGCACGGTTCACATTGATGGTGAAGATCTGAAAACACTCAGCCCGGCACGTTCAGCCAGGATCGTCGGCTATGTCCCCCAGTCACATACTCCCTCCTTCCCTTTTCCGGTCCGAGACGTTGTTATCATGGGGAGATCACCCCATTTGGGTCCACTTTCATCACCGTCCGATTCAGATATGATGATTGCAGAGGAATCCATGAAAACCGTCGGGGTATCACATCTCGCAGATCGTCCCTGCACTGATATCAGTGGAGGAGAGTATCAACTCGTCCTCATTGCACGGGCTTTAACCCAGCAGCCACGGATTCTTCTTCTCGATGAACCCACGTCCCACCTGGATATGGGTAACCAGATGAAAATTCTTCACACTATCAGGAAATTGAGTGACCAGGGACTATCAATCCTGATGGCCACTCATTTTCCTGATCACGCATTCCTCCTATCAGGACAGGTGGGGATGATGATGAATCAAGGGTTATCCAGAACCGGATCAGCAGAAAAAACCATAACAGAAGAGATTATGCGGGAAGCATATGATGCAGAGGTATGCATCATGACCATTCCAGGGAGCAATGGAAGAAAAATCTGCATCCCTATGCTCTCATCTGCATATAAACAGGAATATACACCCACAATTCTGAATGAAAGGAGTTAATCATGAATTCACCCTATACGGCACAAAACAGTAAAAATGACACCCCCCGATATGATCGGATGGATATAAAGCAGGCCCGTGCGTTTGATGAAACAGCATCGAAGATATTTGCTCCGATTTATCCGCTCATTGCACGGCAAATTCTGGATAGAACCAAATTATCAAAGGGAGTAGCTCTTGATGCCGGGTGTGGACCTGCTCACCTATCCTTGGCCCTTGCACAGGAATCAGAACTAAAACTATTTGCTTTTGACGCATCTCCCATGATGCTTGCAATTGCGTATGAACATATTACCGATGTAGGACTTGTTAAAAGAGTGGTTCCGGTTCTTGGAGATGTTCATGATATCCCTTTCGAAGATAATTCAATCGATCTGATTGTAAGCAGAGGATCCTGGTTCTTCTGGGACAATCTGGATGTGGCATTTAAAGAGATGTACAGAGTCCTGTCACCCGGTGGAATGACATATGTCGGAGGAGGATTTGGGAATGCACAGCTGAAAGAAGCGATTCATGCAGCTATGACTGAAAAAGATCCTGAATTTTCAAAAGGGGTGTCTAACCGGATGATGAGGAATAACCCTGACCGGATAAGAAACGAACTGGAAAAAGCAGAGATTTGCACCTATGATCTGATACAGGACGATTCAGGATTCTGGCTTATCATCAGAAAATGAAGGAGAATCAATGACAATCTGTTCAGTATGTGAGATGCGGTGTAATGTTTTAGAGAACCAGTCCGGATCATGCGGAATGTATACCTGTCATGATGGTCAGATTCATGAACGGTATCCAAATTCGTACCTTATTGAATATCCAGTCAGTATTGAGACTATCCCGTTTCTTCATTTTTATCCAAAGCAAAAATTTTTGCAGGTTAGCACGGTTGGTTGTAACTTCAGATGTGTAGGATGTGTATCAGATCTCCTGACCAGAACAGCCGCAGAATTTGCTCCGTCGCTGATACATACGTCACCAGATGACGTGGTTGCACATGCCATCAGCGAGAAATGCATGGGAATCGTCTTTGCACTCAATGATCCGACGGTATCATTTCCAACCTTTCTAGCCCTGGCACATCATGCAAAAAAGGAAGGACTTCTGATCGGCTGCTCAACCAATGGGTATTTCACTGATGAGTCATTATCCCAGATGATACCGGTTGTTGATGCCGTCGCTGTCGGGATTAAGGGAAGTGACGATGCAGCTTACCACACATGTGGAGTCCAATCATCAGAACCTGTTTTCAGAAATATCAAAAAATTGGTGGATGCAGGCATCCACATCGAAGTGACCGTGGTATTTGAAAAAGGTGCAGAAGAGGAACTTATAAAGACGGGCAGGCGTATTGTTGAAATCAGTCCGGAGATCCCCATTCTTGTCATGAGGTTTATTCCCTTTGGTCCGGCTGATCTGACTCTTGAACCGGGTATCCGTGCTTCTGAAAAGATGTGTGACAGACTGCGGGAATTTGCCAGATATGTATATCTTTTTAATTCGCCGGGTTCAGCATATCTTCAGACACGATGTCCGAAGTGCGGTCAGATCATTGTCCGACGGGAGTTTTATGGTCCGATGGGAGCCAGGGTGATTGACAAATCCACACAATGGACTTGTTCCTGTGGGCTGAGCATTCCGTATACTGGCACGATTGCACTAGATGCATACCAGGAAGAGGGTATGATGGGAGGGTATCGTCCGACTCGTGCTCTTGAAGTCATCAAGGCAATCACCACCTGTCTTGATATTGAGGATGAGAAAACAAGTGCAAAGGTCTGGATGGATTTTATCTCGCAAAATTATATCGACATACTCCATAAGAAAATCCAAAAGATTGAGACATTCTATGAGATCATTGCACATCTGGCGGAGATCACCGGAACGGTTCAAAAGGGTGATCTGCTCATCTCATATATTCGAGATCGAACCGCATATATCTCATCCCTGGTACAGAATAAACCAAGACCGAAGGTTTTGTATGTCATGGGAACTCCGTTATTTATCTTAAATGAAGACCGATTTGAAAACGCGATGGTCAGAGCAGCCGGAGGTGAACCGGTTAATGTAAATCTCCCCAGGAAAGGAAAACCAGGAATTATGGTTGAACCGGCGTTTATCAACCAGATGAATCCGGATGTTATCATGGTATCAGGATTTCTGGCAACTCCTCTTGAGGATATATATGCAATCTGTGCGGAACAGGGGATTGATGTGAATGCGGTACGAAACCACCGGATCCATCTCATGCCACCTTCATGGGATTTTGGTAGCCCACGGTTTGCACTGGGTCTCTTCTACCTGGTCAGCGTGCTCCACCCTGACATAAATGTCGATATTGAGAAAGAAGCAGAGCAGTTTTACCAGCAATTCTATCACATGTCATACGCCAATGCGAAACCAAACAGGTCCTTCTTCCGGGCCTGAACCTCATTTTTTCCCCCCAAACCGGCAACCCTTTGGCACATTACGTCGCATGATGTTTTATGAGCCGTATATTGGTTTTATTCATTTCGGGTCTGCTTATTTTCAATCTGACATCCACAGGAAATGCAGATATGACTACCCTTCCCCAGGTACAGCTCCCGCTTGCACCGCCTGCACAAGAAACTCCTTTTGACGATGATGAATTCTTTGATCGGGCAAACACCACCATATACAAAATCTGCACTGGAGAGTCACTCCCGGTCGGAAAGATGAATAATGCAGTTCATGACTCCCTGGCCGGGACATATTACACCCTTATCAGGATGAATATCAGTCAGGAACAGTATCCACGGGCAGAGGAGATTGTATCATTCCTTTCGTATACCCTGACCCTGTCAGAAAAATACCAGGATTATGAATCTGAGCAGAATAAGTTCTCTCCGGTTGATATGAGCATTACTCCCTATGAGGACCTCGAGCCCTGGTACGATGCTGCAGTAGGAGTATGGAAGAAGATTTCAGAAGATTATCCTGGTGCAGAGATGTACGGGATGCCTGCAGCAATCGGACCAAAATCCTGGATAATCGGGCAGGTTCCATAATATCTCCTGATATCGTAAAAAAGAAGATCAGAGGTTGTTGACAAAATACCTCATCATGGTTTTGAGGTAGTAAGGATCATAGTTCAGATCATGATTCTTATTGGTGAAAACCATGAGGTCATACTTTTTTCCCGCTGATTCAAGGGCATCTGCAAGCTGCATCGTCATTGAGGGATGAACATTGTCATCCATATCCCCGGTCATGAGAAGGAGATCTCCCTTCAGATTTGATGCCTTGAGTGCAGTTACCTGCTCAAGATACTGGTCAGTAACCGGATATCCCTCATACTTCTCACCCCAGAATGAACCATATAACCTGCAGTCATGATCTCCTGAAGCAGCAACACCCACCTTGAAGAATTCAGGATACGTGAGCATAGCCTGGGCTGCCATAAACCCACCGGCTGATTTACCATAGATACCGACACGGTTCAGATCGAGATATGAATACTTTGAAGCAAGCTGTTTAAGGCCCGTTATGTGATCCGGAAGACCGCAGTCGCTCAGGTTTTCATAACTGATATCGTGGAATTCTTTTGATCTGTATGCCGTTCCAAGCCCGTCCATGGTAACAACAATGTACCCAAGCTCTGAGAGCATCTGACAGGTCCAGTAGATCTTTGAATTCCAGGTCAGAGAGGCAGGATATGCGGTTTCAGTGACAATTGTGTAGGGACCAGGGTAAACCACGTCAATAACCGGGTACTTCTTCGTGCTGTCAAAACTGGTCGGCCTAAAGAGCAGTCCATACAGCTCAGTCTTCCCGTCACGGGCGGTTACGGTGAACCGTTCAGCCGGAGACCAGCCTTTTCTCTGAAGATCAGAATCGTCAGCGGTTGCAAGATGCATGAGAAGAGTTCCGTCCATGGATCTGAGCACCGTGACCGTTGGAAGGTCTGCACGGGAATATGCATCAATAAAGCAGGTGAGGTCAGGTGATAGAGAGATCGCGTGATCCGCCTGTCCGGGAGTCAGGAGTTTCAGATCATTACCATCCGTCTGGACCCGGTAAAGGTACTCATAATAGGGATTTCCTCCTTCTTTTCCACTGGCAGTAAAGTAGATGTGACCATTCTTTTCATCGACAGCAAGAATCTCCCTGACTACCCATGGTCCTTTCGTAATCTGTTTTTTCAGGATTCCATTGGCATCATACCGGTACAGGTGCCCCCATCCGTCCCGTTCTGAAAACCAGATGACATCACCATTTGACAGGACATGGACATTCGGGGTGCCGGCATATTCAAGGTTTGATTCAATATACGAAGAACCGGTTTCATTGAGTATCTCACGCACAGAACCGGTCCGGGCATCTCCTGACAGAAGGCGGAGCGTCTTCTCTCCCCGTTCAACAAAGAGCGAATAGGTGGTATTGCCAGTGCTATCCCACCATTGCAGGACATTCTGGTCGGTGTCCATCAGGCTCACCTCTGGTTGTGCCCTGAATTTCAGAGGAGTCACCGCATGAGTCGATGTATCGATGACAACCGGTTCGTATTTGGGGACATGCGGGTCTCCGGGGGTTGCAAACTTGTAGGTGTATAAGACCGGACGTTTTCCAGTGCCTGGTGCATCCTGCACAAGGGAGAGGGAACTTACATTCCGCTGGTCTACCCGGTAGGTTGCAATTTTAGATGAATCAGGTGACCAGGCCAGGTATGGTGCAGGGGTCGTATTGAGGCGTGATTCAGAGACCGGGTATCTGACCGTATCAGATCGCTTTCCATAGAAATAATCAGGAATTCCATCAGTAGTCAGGGGAGAAGTGGTTCCTGAACTCACCGTGTAAAGCCAGAGATTGGAGCCATTTACATAGGCTATCTTCGTGTTATCCGGAGATGGTATGCCGGCTGTTATCTCATCAGGAAGGGTTGTCTTTGTCAGGGCATATGATGAGAGATCGCAGGTCCATGATGAATCAAAGGAGGTGAATTGGAGGATCGTTTCATCAGATGTCAACTCCATATCATGGATGGGCAGATGAGAGGGTGATATTTCCTTTCCGGTTGCAGTTCCCAGGACTTTAGAGAGCCGGTTTGCATCAATGATCTTTTTTCTGGAACCCTGCGAGATATTTACCAGAAAGAACTGTGTCGTATCGCGGCCGGTATCAGTATACCAGAATGAATCAGGCCTGATCCAGTGCGGATCAAGAGTAGCATGATAGATATGGGATACGGCATTGTCAGGATAAAAGAACTCTGCCATCTTTTTTTCATACTCTGGTACCGGATTATGGGTGTCTTTTCCCATGACCGGTATTACGACCATGGCAGAGATAATAATTAAAAAAATGAGGAGATATTGTGATCGAAATGTCATAAAAAATGAGGGAGAGTATAAGGTAAATAAGTGACTGAAAATAATTACTCTTCACATCACTCTTCAGGGCCTGCTGAAAAGAAAAGCCCATGATAGAAGAGAGATAGTATCAGAATTTTCTAATAAAATCCACATAACCATTGATGGGTTCTAAAACCCTGGATTAAAATTCTTTATGTGCGCATGATCGTTTTTCCTTTCGCGCCCGATTGGCCACTTAATTCTCGTAATTAATTGTTCTTTGAATCTGAATTGTAAATCGAATAGCTCATGCTGATTTTTTAAGAATATGCTTATATAAGCTCATGATAATTCACAATCAAGTGGTTCTATGAGATACAAATGGATCTTTATGGGGACCTGCATTATTATCCTCCTCATGGGGATTGCATATGCAGCCGATTGCCCTGGCAATTGTAAATGTCTGACTTCTGCTGATGCAAAAGCGAAATCCATGATACCATGCGAAGAAAAGATGGTTTCATGTGGGAAAACAAAAACCGGTGAGATCCTCTACTGTTTTCGAAACAATACGACGAGTATCAACACGTTTGGAACGATAATTAAACCGGTTTTAATGATTCAAGCAACTCCTACCGTAACCCCTGCCAAAAATCAATCCATAGGAATTGCCTCACCGGTAAAAACTCTTTCACCTGATATGGAGATGATCCAATCCACAGGGAAACCACGGGTTACTCCCTTACCGATTACCCAGACTCCATCCGTCACACCAACAGTCACTCCTTCTCCGACTCAGACATTTCAAATGGCGGCAACGGAATTTGGCATGCTCCGTGTTACCCCGACACCCACACAATTATTTGCTGTTCCTGATACCGGAATGGTTGCTGGAACTGCGGTTATCGGTGGTGATAGTGACGGGGACGGCGTCGGAGATCTCTTCGATGTCTGTCCGGATGATCCAGACCCGGACCAGCGGGATACTGATGGTGATGGGAAAGGAGATGTCTGTGATGCCTGTTCGGTAATGCTTGCAAGCGGTGATGCATTCTGTTGTGACCAGATCTATTCTCCATCCGGTATTGCATGTCGGGGGCTTTCCAGATATAGTGTCGAGGAAGGAAGGGATGTCTATTACTGGGAAGACCAGTATGACCTGTTAGATTCTTCCGGTTGTGGATGTGGAGATAGCGATGGCGGGCTCGATCCTTTTACCAGGGGAGTAGTCTATTCCGAAGTGTGTGACACGAGAACGGTTTATCAGGGGGGTGCACCAGGCGAGAGGCTTCCTGTTATGGTGGGGAGTTGTTCATGCCAGCAAGCTGGAGAGGATCGGTGCTCGGATGATGGAACGGCTCTCATTGAATACATATGCACTGAAGATGGTGTTCAGGAGGTAGAAATCCCCTGCTCTGGGGGATGCAGAGATGGGATCTGTTCCTGTTCTGATACGGACGGTGGAGTCAACTACTTTGAGGCCGGAACTACCGGAGGAATGGCCGACGTATGTGTTGATGAGACGTCCCTGCGTGAATATTCCTGTGGGTATTCTGAGTCACGGGGCTTTTTTACAGAGTCTGAAACATATACCTGCCCGAATGGATGCCGGGACGGGGCCTGTGTCTGTGAAGATACCGATGGAGGGGTGAACTATGAGGTTGCCGGGTGTATAGGCGAGCAATGTGACAGTTGTGCAGATGAGCAATGGCTGGTTGAATTTCAGATTGAATCCCCGACAACGACCCGGCCGTGCAATACACGGAGTTATCGCCATAAATGTGAAGGACGGTGTGTGGATGGAGCCTGTCAGCCTCCCTCGTGTACAGACGGATTGTTAAACCAGGGAGAGGAAGAGATCGATTGTGGCGGCCCCTGTCCCTCCTGTAGTCTGTGCAGTGATATCAGGTCAGGAGATGCCCCGCTTCCTGAGCAGTATGACTGGAGGACTGTGGGCGGAATGAACTGGATTACCGAAATAAAGGACCAGGGAAGCTGTGGGTCCTGCTGGGCACATGCCGCTCTTGCTTCGGCCGAAGCGACGTACAATATTGAAACCGATTCATACCATGAGACCAATCTCTCTGAACAGTACTTTGTATCAGACTGTTGCAGGTGGGAAGGAAGCTGTGACGGAGGGTATGCAAGCCGGGTCATGTATAACATGAAACATCAGGAAGGAGCCACCGAAGAGATCTATTATCCCTATATTGCCAGGAACAGCCGATGTAGCCCCGGTTCCGGCTGGGAGGATAATACCTGGGAGATTGATGATTATGACCGAGTGGATCCCTACTATGGTGAAAACGATATCAGTGATATCAAGAGGGAAATCATCTGCAAAGGCCCTGTGGCATCCTGTGGCGGCGGCCACTGTGTCCTGCTTATCGGATGGGATGAATCAACAGATGAGTGGATTATCAAGAACAGCTGGGGAACAGACTGGGGAACCAACGGGTTTGGCAGAATCTCATATGATGATCCCTGGGCAGAAGGGGTCTGGTCAGTTGACGGGGTGAGGAAAAAATGAAATTATATTCACTACGAGGTATCAGCAGTATACTCCTTATTGCCTGTATGGTTCTGATACCATCAGTTGTGGCTTTGAAAAATCCGGCAGCAGTGTACGCAGACGCCCTTGGGTATCAGTACGTCATCGTGGAAGAGAAAGGAGCCGGTATGCAGGGATTTGTTGTTCTGCCTGATGGGGCCAGGGTTTCCGGATGGGACTTTCTCAAAGGAAAGGCCGGCGAGCAATATAGTGCCTGTGCACAGCTTGGCGGAAAGCAGACAACCGTCAAAGATAAACAGGTGTGTTCTGCAATTTACTCTGATACCTGTGCGGTATGTGAATTACCAAACGGGACGAGAGCAGAAGTGACGGTACTCCTCAAACTTGATTTTTCTGAAAGTATATGCGGGGATGGTACCTGTGGAATGCCGGAGAATGAAAAGACCTGTCCGAAAGATTGTCCAAAGGATGGAATGGATGACTATTGCGACGGGGGAGCCCAGGATCCTGATTGTATCGGAGATGATAAATGGACCCCGCCGACCAAAGAATAAGGAGGAGAAAATATCCAGAATGAGAAGAGAATGCATCTCTCATCCGGATCATTCCTCAATTGGTTCTATTTCCTCAATATCCTGCTTTTTTGTCCCAAATTTCCCGGTACAGGGCATTATCGTCACCGAACTCCTGTGGATCTCCCTCTCCAGTGACGCTTTTATAGCATAGATCGTCTTTTGGACATCATCCATCTGTCTGTTTCCGTCAAACTCAAGGAAGAGTT
This sequence comes from uncultured Methanospirillum sp., assembly GCA_964515765.1. Lineage (GTDB taxonomy): Archaea > Halobacteriota > Methanomicrobia > Methanomicrobiales > Methanospirillaceae > Methanospirillum. The sequence goes on from CAZEWE010000028.1 coordinate 12,017, forward strand.
CAATAAAGATGTCATTTCCACATTTTCTTGATCTAACACCATGAAAGGCTTCATACTCATCAAAGAAGTCTGCCAGTGACCTGACTACCACCAGTTGCAATTCCTCTTCGATGGTCTTGTCCAGCAGATCAGGAAGCGAGGATGATATGGTCCGGTATCCGGAGAGGAGAAATGAACCGATGACGATGAATGATGCAATCGGATCGATATAATCCTCCCACGGATTGTCCTCAATGAATAATACCAGTAAAAGTGCCGCAAGAACTACGAATTCCGTAATCGCTTTTGTCTTAAACAGAGTAATCTGAGCTTCAATGACCGGTGAATACTCCATCTTTGCAATGTGAACCTTCTCCCTCCAGAGAATGGTGCTGACGCAGATGCCGGTGAACATGACGATCATTGCAACGATGGTAACCTCTTCATGGAGCATATGGGGATTGAGAAGCTTCAGGACAGTAAGCCCGAAAACCAGGACCAGTGAGAGGATCATGACAATGCCGGTCACGATACCGGTCATGTTCTCAAATTTACCCATGCCGTAATCATACGCATGAGCTCCCCCTTGTGACATCTTTTTCAGAGCCAACCAGGCGAAAAAGGTAGAGAGGATCTCATTCCCTTTCTTGATGGCTTCGGTGGATAAGGTTACCGAACCAGACATGCCTGCAAGGATAAGGGAGGGGATCCAGAAGATCGTATCTATTATGAGACTTTTGAAAATAACCCGTTCTTTCAGTCTCTGCATGCGAATTTCTGAAGATTTTATCTCTTCTTCTGACTGGACATGGACCATGTGCGGGTACTTGTGGGCGATATGGAGAAAAAAAGTACTCCCACAGAAAGGCAAAAACAGATATACCCCGAACCAACCGGGGGGAATCACAAAAATGATTCCTTAAAAACCGGATGCAAAAGACAAATATTCTCGAAACAGTAATGAATATGTATATTTTCATAACCGCCTATGGCAGCCATTATTGATATTCTCGTTTTAATACTTCTCATTATTGCCAATGGTTTCTTTTCCATGGCAGAATTTGCTCTGGTTTCGTCCAGAAAAATGCGGCTCAAACAACTGGTATCGGAGAATAGGCCCGGGGCCGGTGCAGCATTATCGCTCCTTGAGGATCAGACCTCATTTTTATCTTCAATTCAGATTGGGATAACCCTTATCGGGGTATGTACTGGTGCATATGGAGGAGCAACATTTTCAGGATCACTGGAACCTTTGTTCAGATCGATTCCAATTATTGGTCATTATAGTGCTGCTATCAGCCTGACCTTTATTATCCTTCTGATCACATACTTCTCCATCGTCATAGGAGAACTGGTTCCAAAACGAATAGGCCTTGCAAATCCGGAGCGGATTGCCTGCACTGTTGCCCCGGTTTTCATCCTTATTACCCGGATCTTCTCCCCGTTCTCGTATCTTACTTCAGGGCTGACCAATATTATCGTAAAACTCTTCGGGATATCACCGGTAACTTCCCCGGATGTGATAGAAGAGGAGATTCATATGCTCCTGGAAGAGGGGACCGAGTCGGGTATCATCGATGAGACAGAACAGGACATGGTAGAGAGTGTTTTTGAATTTGGTGACAGCCAGATTGCAGACCTGATGATACCCCGTCCAGACATTGTTGCCCTGAATCTCAATGATCCTATCACAAAAAATTTTGAGATAATTGAAAGAACAGGTCATACACGGTACCCAATCTACCAGGATACGCTGGATTCAATTATTGGTATTATATCAATCCGTGATCTCTGGCTTATTGCACATAAAAACACCGAAGTTGATTTTTCAAAGATCATGCAGGATATTCTTGTCGTGCCTGATAATATGAAGGCCCTCGACCTGATTCGTCGATTTAAAACGGCTACATCGCCCCTGGCAGTCATCATTGATGAATATGGTTCAGTTGTAGGCCTTATCACCCTTCATGATCTGCTCGAGGCACTGGTCGGAGACCTCTCCAGAGTTGACCAGGATAATGAAGAGCCCCTGATTACCAGGAGGCATGATGGGTCCTGGCTGATTGACGGGAGAACCTCACCTGAGGAACTCTATGAAATAACCGGGATTGATTGTTCAGAAGAGTCATCAAAAGGGGCATTCCGAACCATGGCCGGGTTTATACTCTACAAAATGGGGAGTATTCCTGCAACCGGCGATTATTTTTCCTATGATGGAAATGAATACGAAGTTGTTGATATGGACGGGCACAGAATTGATAAAATTCTCATAACCCGTCTTCCATCTCCGGAAAATTTATAATTTTTTTGTCCTCTGGTGGTAAAACCGAAGGAACGGCCATATGAGAAGGACAGGCATCGTCCCGATTCCGATCACTATCCATTGCAGGGGAGTTAAGGGAACCGTATCAAAGATCTCTCCCCCATACTGGACGATGAGGATCTGGATTCCAACGATAAGGCCCATTATTGCATAGAACACCGGGTTGCCTTTGAACAGGGATGGCATGATACCATTAATTCCCCGGCAGTTAAACCCGTTCCAGACCTGGGCGATGACAAACCCGGCAAAGAACGCTGTTGCCTGCTGCTCAGGGGTCTCCATGAACGGAAGACCGGTTATCATACAGGTAATCCCGACCATTATATAAATGGCGGCCGTTATCAGGATCGCCTGTTTCATGTAGGGAGTGATAACCGAAGCGGTTCTGGGTATGGGTTTTCGGTTCATGAGAGCAGGATGAGGAGCCTCTGAACAGAGTGCAAGAGCTGCCAGCGAGTCCATGATGATATTGATCCAGAGTAACTGGATGATGGTAAACGGCGGGGGAAAACCGAGGAGCGGAGAGATAAATGTCAGTATCGCAGCGGAGATGTTGATGGTGAGCTGGAAGATCAAAAACCGCTGGATGTTTTCATAGAGAGCCCGACCCCACCAGACCGCACGCTCTATCGTCGGGAATGAGTCATCAAGAAGAATGATGTCACTTGCCTCTCTCGCAACCTCAGTTCCGGCAATCCCCATGGCCAGTCCCACATCGGCATTCCGAAGGGCCGGGGCATCATTTGTTCCGTCACCGGTAACGGCCACGACTTCCCCGTTTGCCTGCAGGGCTTTGACCAGGAGAAGTTTGTCATGAGGCTCGGATCGTGCAAGAACCTGGAGATCAGAAACGATATCCCGTCGCTTTTCATCAGATAACTCACGAAACTCCGGGCCGGTCATGACCTTCCCATCCCTGAAAATTCCGGTCTCCCGTGCGATTGCCGTTGCGGTCTCAGGGCTGTCCCCGGTCACCATTTTAACGGTTATACCGGCATCATTACAGGTTTTCACTGCCTCCGGAACATCAGGCCGGACTTCGTCACGAATTCCCACATACCCGTCCCAGATGAGTGTTGAAGGTTCCTCACCATCCGGTTTCAGTTCTCCGTGGGCAAACGCAAGGGTTCGCATGGCCCGCTGTGCAAGATGATGAAGATTGGAGAGATCAGGAGCGGGACTGCACCTGGCTGCAACAATCTCCGGTGCACCTTTCACCAGGATATACCGTTTTGAGTCGTACTCAAAGATGGTTGACATCTGTTTCTTCTTGGAGTTAAAAAAATCCTGGGAGATGGAAGGCCAGGCATGCCGGATATCAGTGTAGCTGACTCCGGTCCGGTGCAGCCATCTGAGAAGGGCAGCCTCTGTTGAGTTTCCAACGGTGATCAACCGATCCTCATGATACTCCAGTTCTGCCGTGCTGTTCACCGCAGCATTGAGGGTTATCCATTCAGAGGGGGTTTTCGGCAGGCCGCTGGAGATTTCAGGCACTTCTACAGATGATGCTGCAACCTCCATCTGATTCATAGTAAGGGTGCCGGTTTTATCCGTGCAGATAACCGTCACCGAACCGACTGTCTCGCAGGCAATGAGCCGTCTGACCAGGCTTTTTGCTCTGGTCATCTTCCCCATGGTCAGAGCAAGTGATACCGTGACACTCACCGGAAGACCTTCTGGAACAGAGACCACGATGATAACGACGGCAAACATGCAGGCATGCAGGATCACACTGAAGATCTCAATCGGAGTCTGTGGAGGAACACCAATAACAAAATCCTGAATTAAAACAACCCCGATAATCAGCCCGGCCATGATGTACCCGAATTTACTGATAAGGTGGGCGAGATCATGGAGTTTAATCTGAAGCGGGGTTTCAGGTCGTGTCCCTTCGGTGAGTGACGACGCAATCTGCCCCATTTTTGTCCGGTCACCAACGGCTGCAGCAATCATGGTTGCCCTGCCACCGGTAATGTAGGAACCTTTGAGGACAGAATCCTGAACAATTTTCTTCACCGGTTCGCTCTCTCCGGTAAAGGCCGACTCATCAGCTTCCGTATCTGCTGCAACCAGGAGGTACCCGTCTGCCGGAACCATATCTCCAGCTTCCAGCAGAATTACATCGCCAACGACGATATCCCGCATCGGAATGCTGCCCGGACTGCCATTTCTGATAACTTTTACCCCGGTATCCTCACGCATGGCATTTAATGCATCAAACGCCCGGTTACTCCTGAACTCGGTCAGGAATGCAATCGTTGTTGCCAGGATGACTGCAAGAGCGATTCCGAGGGTATCAATGAGGCTTTCGCCCTCTAATAATGCAACGAGAGCGGAAAGAACGACTGCAACGAGCAGAATGCGGATGATCGGATCCTGATATTTTTCAAGATATTGTTTCCAGACCGGTATCCGCTTCGGGGGAGTTAATTCGTTCTTCCCATAAAGTTTTCTGGATTCCAAAACCGTTTCGGAAGACAAGCCGTCAGTTCCAAAACGTTCCAGGTCCTGAGTTGGGATCATGGTGATACCATACTCATGTCTTCTGAGAATTTCAAAATTGTGGCAGATACTCTGCAGTGAGCTATCGATTTTCAGAAGAACAGAACAGGTCATTCGGTTCAGGTAGCTTATCGGATGATGAATCCTTATCCCATTCGGAGATAAACGTATTATCAGAGTTTATCTATGAAATGGAAACGTGACACTGGATTGTCGGGAAGGATCTTTTTCACCTGGATTCTGTTATTATTTGTTTATCTTGTCTTTATGGGAGTTCTCATTGCTCTGGGGCTTCCTTCTGTGTTCATTATAGTTATCGCTGTAGGAATGGGTCTGGTTCAGTACTTCTTTTCAGATAAACTGGTACTGATGACAACAGGTGCCAGAATCATCGAGAATGATGAATATCCTGAGCTGCACCGCACGGTAGAAAATTTATGTTCAATAGCACAGATCCCAAAACCCAGAATCGCCATCATGCAATCTCCCATGCCAAATGCCTTTGCCACTGGCAGAAGCCCGAACCATGCAGTTGTTGCAGTTACCGACTCAATAATGGCGACCTTGAACCGAAATGAACTGGAAGCAGTTCTGGCTCATGAACTTGCCCATGTCAAAAACCGTGACATCCTTACCATGACCGTCGCTGGATTTCTTGCAATGATTGCATCCATGATTATGAATAATTTCCTATTTGCTTCAATATTTAACCGTGAGCAGGGAGGAGCATGGATAATTGCAGGTATTGTTGCAGCAGTTGTCTGGGTTATCGCAACGTTGCTCATGATGGCATTATCACGGTACCGTGAATTTGCTGCAGACCGGGGAGCAGCATATATTACAGAGGATCCTGATGCACTCATCTCTGCTCTGCAAAAAATCAGCGGAAAGATGGATCGGGTACCTGTACAGACCAGAGCAGCAGCGGAAGGGGCAAATGCATTTTATATTATTCCTGCAATATCAGGTAAATCTCTCGCTGCTCTCTTTTCTACTCATCCGGCACTTGAAAAGAGGATCGAAAATCTCGAGAAGGTCCGCGAAGAAATTCGTGGCTATTAATTTTTCTTTTTCTATTTTTTAAAAAAATTATTCCAGGTTCTAAAAATATCTAAAAAAGGACAAAAACTAACTTTTTACGACTCTTTCACAGAACTATCCATACCAGGTAAACCTTTAAAAAATATGTCCATCTGATCTCCTGATATTAACCTGGTTTTTCAGGGCTATCAGATGAACCGGGGGGTGATGTGTGATTTGTGTAATTAAATAACTATGTACAGATTTTGACCTTGTGAGGGGGTTTTAAAAGATAATGCGAAAAACTCACCTCCAGAGCTATTCAGTAACACTTGGTTACCGATAATATCATATTATCCGGTATTCTAAATACTCACTCTGGTCTGAAAAGCTACCTGTTGGGATCAAACAATACATGAGAGAATTCTTTTACCTTTCCACTACCAATAATAATTAGAATTATGCAATCAACCGGTTTTGGTTTTGCATTGGGCTTTTTCCTGATTTCTCTTGGTATTCCTCTGGAGTGCTGTTACCCGGAACCCCGGATAGTATCTTTCAATGAACCGGACGAGAGAAATTCCGGGAGACAGAACACTGAAGGAGAGGAAAAAAAGGGATCAGTACCTGATGTCAGATGGATAATCCCGGATTTTATTAGAGACCTATGGTGTACCCCTTCTGGTTTGAGGGCCGAATTCAGGGGTTACCGAAGAATTACTCCTCAAAATGTTCTGGACCATCCGATCCGCCGGAAAATTTATGCACTGATATGCGAAAATCCAGGAATTGACCTTCATAATCTTGCCAGGAATTCCGGATGTAATGAAAATACTATCCGGTACCACGTGGATCGAATTGCTGAAGAAAAATGGATTACCATCTTTGATCAGGGAAAATCAGATCATTTCTTCGAAAACCACAATACATATTCCGAGGATGCTCAATTATTTCTCGCACGATATGCATCAGGCCTTACGGGGAGGATCCTGAAGGTGATACGACATAGCCCGGGAATTACCAGGAAAGACCTTGCTGACCAGCTTGGTATTGCCGGTCCAACGGTTACCCGGGCTGTGCAGGACCTTGCTCATGAGGGATCCATACGTCTGGAAAAGAAAGGTAAATTCACCAGGCATTATCTCTCAAACGAATCTCTTTCATTGATTCAACAGATAAAATCTGCATAAACCATCTGATACCTGATATCGTGTCACCAGAGAGAGATTCCAAGTACCGGATTCACATCCCATAATGTGATGAGAATATCATGATGATGGGCCTTCAATGTACCATCATGAGGGTTTATCGGGTCGGCCGCACGTCATATGCACCCTCCCGGCAATTTTTTCAAGGTTAATTACAAATGCTATGCCCATCCCAGGACTGTCAAGTTCTGCTGCTTTTTCAATGGCTGAAAGAATCTCATCAGTCTGATCCACTTCCACAACCGTTAGAATGACCTCTTTTTCCGGTTCGATGGGAAGACCGAAGACTGACTGAGTCTCATGAATTCCTGTTCCACGGCCCATAAGGACGGTTCCTCCGGTTGCACCAGCTTCCCGTGATGCATGGATTACCCGCTCAGACCATCCCTTTTTGACAATCGTCACAATCAGATTTTTACATCCTTCATGAATCATGATACATCTCCTTCTTTTTCATCTTAAAGATAATACCAATAATTAATAACATAAGAATCGGAGTGAGAAAAATTAATGAAATCATTCCAAATCCATCCAGGAGTGGATCTCTCCCTCCCATTGAATCAGCAACGCCGACCGCAAATGCCATAAGAAAGGTGACTGCCATCGGACCGGTTGCAAAACCGCCTGAGTCAAATGCAATTCCAATAAAATCAGAATCACAAAAACGTAGCAGAATGAGAACAAGAAGATATCCACCGAAGATAATGGGAAGAAACGGAAAACCATACAGTATCCTGATCATGCCCACACCCACTGATATGGCTACACCAATTGAAAGTGCATACAGGATGAGAGAACCCTTAATATAGCCATTTGATGAGGTTTCAACCTGGTAACAGAGAACCCGGACTGATGGTTCGGCATATGTTGATAAAAAACCCAGCATGAATCCAAATGGAATTAATAACCAGGTCTGCTCAATAGTTCCACAAAATTCTCCTATCCTCTGACCTGCCGGGAGAAATGCGATCTTAACCCCCTGGAAGAACAGGACCATCCCGATGAGTGTAATGAGAAGTCCCTTCAGTAGATTAATAACATAATCTCTTGGGAGTTTCAGTGAAAGAACCTGCAAAATAAGAAAAAACAAAACCAATGGTGACAACGCCTGAATGACATCAACGATGACATGATCAATGTTGTCAGCAATCGGTAAATAAATCATAATGCCACAATCCCCATCATAAGAATTGAAATAACCGACCCCAGTGATGCGAGCCCTATAAGGCCAAATCCATCAGATATGGCTGAGCGGCCCCCGAGGATTGAAGTAACACCAATACCCATCGCTAAAAATATCGGGCCATTAATTGACCCAATGGTGACACCCCCCGCATCAAATGCGATAGGAACATAGTCTGGAGGTGCAAAAAATAAAAGCAACAATACCAGAAGATACCCGCTGGTAAAAAGGTAAGCCAGGGGGACATTATAGATAATCCTGAAAATTGAGGTGGCAATAAAAAAACCACCTCCAACTGATATCACCATAATAAATTGGAGTCGCTCTATACTGTTTTCGGAAACAATCTGAATCATATCAGCCAGAACCCTGACATTTGGTTCAGCTATTGTTGCCAAAAACCCTAAAAAAAAGGTAGTCATAAGAATGAACACTATTGAACCGGAACGGGGAATGTCTGAACCTATGGCATGTCCAATCGGGATCAACCCTACATTTACTCCGACGAGAAAGAGGGCAATACCCAGTGTTACCATCAGGCTGCCTAAGATCAACACCAACGCATTTGATATGGAGAAGTCTGGTATGAAAAGGATGTGGATTATTAAAATGACCAATATAATTGGAGTTATGGCTTTAGAGATTTCAATAAACTGGGATTTGAAGTCTGATAACATATGAGTCTAAATAATGGAGATTTTTCAACCGATGGGATACGTAATTGTACAATGCAAATTTTCTTCATATAACCATAAATTCTGATTATACGATGAATTGCAATGAACGTTCACTTTTAGAATACCAATCGCTTCACGATGTTTACTCTAAATCCTCATGTAGTGTACGATGATAAAATGTACAACGATATCCTATCATAATAAAGTATCGATATGAGCATTTTTCAAATCTCCAGCAAGATTTACAGCGATTGAAATGTAAATAGACCCAAAAAAATTACACGAAAAAATTTAAAATTATTCTGATCTTCGGAGAATGAAAAGAGGTTTTTTAGCATTTCGTGCAATTGCCTCTGTTGTTCC
>CAZEWE010000029.1:0-20839 GCA_964515765.1 uncultured Methanospirillum sp.
CGTTCAGATAACCGGATGAATGTGGATATCCGTTCATCAAGGGGAGGAACACCCGGTTCAAGACCTTCAGATCCATAATCGGTGAGGGTAACCTGAAAGTAGTATACAAGACCCAGGCTATCCAGATAGTCAAGGTGCGGGAACATCGGCAGGGGATTTTTACTCCAGAATACGATCGCCCGGGTATCCTCAAATGACACGTAGTACGGGAGATGGGGATTAAAACTGTTGATCCAGCGGACATACCCCTTTTTTAGCCGGTGGATGAACCAGTCAGCGTAATATGCAGGAAGGTCTGTTGCTCTGCTGGCAGAGATGATAACCGGGCACGTTGCAGATACCTGGATTCCTTCATCGGTGAGAAGCGGGCGTTTTCCTTCAGCCATATTCACAAAAAACCGGGTGGATTACTCCCTGACAGGGATCGGACCTTCATATCTCATCGGTGTATACCCGTTCATCTTTGCAAACCCAAACCGGCGATAAAAGTATTCAGTCTCCGGAGCTGCGATGATCCCGATCCATCCGATACCGGCATGCATGCAGATGGTCATGAGTTTCTTTACAATCGCCGTCCCGATCCCCTTATTCCGCCACTCTGGAAGGACGACAATATCCTGCAGGTATGCATCTGAAACCCCGTCAGATATGATCCGGCCCATCCCTATCCACCGGTTGTCTGGCCCGATTGCTGCGACAAATGCATAACTATGCCTGACAATCTCACAGAGAATTGAGTCATCCCATTCCTCTTCCCACCAGTCTCCTGCACGAAAAAGGGTCCGGACCTCATCTACCTGACATTCATGTACTGTTTCAACCGTGTACTCATCAGGCAGGAGTATCCCTCCCGGTCAGGGCTACCACATACCCGGATAGAGTCCCGTCTGCTCCCGTAATGGTCCCAAGTCTGAGCAGGACCGGGATGCGGGTTCCATCTCCCTTCTTGAGAAATATTCCATCAGGCATGGTAACCTGCTGCGGTGATGGGTTCAGGGAGATGATACTGTCAAGCCGTGTTCTGATGAATGAATCGGCAGACATCCCCAGAAGTTCACAGGCTTTGGTGTTCCCTCCGGAGATCATCCAGTCAGGTGTAAGGAACAGACAGGGCATATCTTCGGGGACACCGGATTCCAGGGGCTGGGAAAGATGTGGCATAAGCCTTCTGCGGAGATCATGTTTGTGCAGTGAGAGCTCAATGGTTGAATAGAGTTCCCGGTCCCTGAAGGGTTTAATAAGGTAACCGGATGGCTGAACCGCAATAGCCCGCTGCAGGGTGGCTTCATCAGAATGAGCGGTGAGGAATACAACAGGAATATCATACAGATCATGGATCCGATCCGCTGCCTCAATCCCGTCCATCTCCCCCTGCAACATGATGTCCATAAGAACAAGGTCAGGACGAACCATACCGGTCTTTTGAATTGCATCCTCTCCCCTGGTCACCTGGCCTGCGATTCCATATCCAAGTCTCTTCAGGGTCTGTGCAAGTTCCATGGATATGACCATCTCATCCTCCACAATCAGAATCTGGTGGCCGGGTGTCATGCTTCCTCTCCAATGACGGTATCATGCGAATCTGGTGTTTTCTTGAGCGGGAATGTCAGCGTGCAGGTCATTCCTGAGCCTGACTCAAAGGTTACGGTTCCCTGAATCTGTGTGGTCAGGTTCCTGATGAGTTCAACCCCCAGGGTTGTCTGATTATCCGGATCAAACCCGTCGGGAAGACCCCGGCCTGAATCATGATACCGGATCATCCCTGACTGCCCATCTCTGTCTCTTCCAATCTGAACCTGTATTGTTCCATTCCCGGTATCAGGGAATGCATGTTTGATACTGTTGGTTATCAGTTCATTCATAATTAGACCAATCGGAATTCCGGTGCTGATATCGACAAAAACCGGCTGATTTTCATCAACACTATAATGAATCTGTCCGTCTTCCATCTCAAACTCCAGGATGATCCGGTTTCCGATATCACGGATATAACTCCCCAGCGGGACCTGTGCAAGATCATCAGTCTGGTAGAGTTTCTCATGAATGGATGCCATGGAAAAGATCCGGTTCCTGCAGTCTCGGATAACATCATGCACCTCAGGATTTCCACTCTGAAAGTCAGTCAGGCGAAGCAGACTTGCGATAATCTGCATGTTATTCTTCACCCGGTGATGAATCTCCCGAAGAAGGGTCTCTTTCTCCATCAGGGAACTCATCATGTTCTGCTTGAGAAGATCTTCCTGGGCCCTGACCTTCTCTTCAGCCTCTTTTCTCTGGGTTATGTCCAGACAGTTCCCAATAAGACAGAGAGAGCCATTGCATCTGAACATGGTCACATAGAGCTCAAGCTGAACCCGTGAGCCGTCCCTGGTAAGAGCGGTTACTTCAAGATGGGCATGTTCTCTCCATCCGGACATTATCTGTTCAAGGGTTTCCCTGACCTTTTCTGCATCAGGCATCTCAAACAGTCCGGGGAGGGATTTTGTCCGGATAATTTCTGCCCGTGAATACCCGAATATCGTGGAGAACCGTGGATTGATGTAGAGGAACCGGTTATTCCGGATGAGAAATACCCCGACCAGTGACTTTTCAACCGGGTTTTTGAAATAATCCTCCATGTATGCCCGATACCTGGCTGCTCCTGCCAGCTCGGTCAGCATGGTATATGCATAGAGCTCAGGGTGTGCGAGATACTTTTTTGATTCGGTATAAAACAGGGCTAGATATCCCCATCGTTCATCTCCGGTCGATACCGGGAGTAATACAGCAGATGAGATCCCAAGATTTTTCAATGCTTCCTGCTCGGATGGAGCCGAATCATCAGAATTGATGAGAATATACGGACTATCCTCGTGGTCCATTCCCATTGCCCGGAGAAGATCCGCAAACAGGGAGCGAAGGCTACCCGTGGTACCCTCTCCCTCGTCATCATGCCACCAGGTGATGAGATCCGGTCCCTCGGCTGCACTCTCTTCCCGGTGGATACAGGGATTTCCGATAAATGCTCCAGCCGCCCCGGTTACCTGCCCTAATTCGCCAAGGGTGGTCTTCATCTCTGCAAAGAAGTTCTCTCCCTTGAGAAGGCGTCCGGCAGTTCTGCCTATCACTTCAAGGATCAGGTCTTTTCTCTGGATAGCGGCCTCTGCCCGTGCTTTTTCGACCAGGATGGTAATCTTGTGTGAGAGATCCAGCACCTGAATTTCAAGGTCTTCTGCTTTGTTCTGGTAAAAGTCAGCACCGGCATTTAATGCTTCTATTGCGGTCTCCTTACTGTCATTGCCAGTGAGCATAATGAACGGAAGATTCGGGAATTTCTCCCTGATATGCCGGAGAAGCGTGATCCCATCCATATCAGGCATGTCAAAATCAGATATAACCACCTGAATGTCATGATGATCCAGGTACTCGAGTGCGTCCTGACCGTCAAGACATACATGTACGGTGAATAAGCCGGTCTCTTCCAGGTAAAACTGGAAGATATTGGAGAGCTCCCGATTATCATCAACAAAGAGTACGGGGATTATCGCGACCACCCGTTCAGATTGGTACGCATCTACCTGCAGCCTATATAAGGTTTAGGTATCGGTTCCGGGGAAGCAGAAGAATGATAAAAAAAGATTAGATCTTCAGGTCAATGCCATATTTTTCTGCATTCGCATCGGCGATTGCCTGAATTTTTGCGATCTCCTCGCTATTGACGGAGGGTTTGAAGAGATGTGCAAACCGTTTCTGAACGCGGAGATAATCCTCGACTGGTTTCCTCTTGACCTTCTTCGCCTTCTCAACCTTACCATTCACAATCTCATAGTTAACCCAGAGCCCGGTCTCGATTGCCAGCTTCCCAAGTTCAATGGTCTTTGAACCGTCAAAACCCCAGCCGGTGCAGCAGGGAGTATGAATCTGAATGTAGCACGGACCATCCGTGTTCACTGCCCGCTCCACCTTCTTGATGACATCATTCGGGTATGCAATCGAACAGGTTGCGACATAGGGTGCCCCATGTGCTGCAAGAATCTGTGGCATGTCCTTCTTTGGCCTGGAATTTCCAGTACTCTTCTTTCCGGCCGGAGAGGTGGTGGTACTGGCATCAAAGGGTGTTGCACCGGAACGCTGGATACCGGTGTTCATGTAAGCCTCGTTATCGTAGCAGATATAGGTGATATTATGGCCTCGTTCAAAGGCACCGCTGATACACAGGACACCAATGTCAAAGGTGGCACCATCGCCGCAGATACACAGGACATGCTCATCCCGGCCCTGCCGCTTTAAGGCAGCTTCGACACCGGATGCAACTGCTGCAGCGTTCTGGAAGAGTGAGTGAATCCAGGGGACTTTCCATGCAGTCTGGGGATAGGGAGTTGAGAAAACTTCCATACATCCGGTTGATGCACAGACAATGGATCGTTCTCCGGCTCCTTTGAGAATTAACCTGGCTGCAAATGCCGGACCACATCCACCACAGGCACGGTGCCCGCATTCCACCAGTTCAAGGGATCTGTCAGCCATCTCAGATCAGCTCCTCACGAAGGCCAAGGAAGCAATCACCATTTCCAGCCTCAATTGCATCGGTCATCTTCTTTATATCCCCAATCGTGACATCCCGCCCGCCAAGTCCTGCAACATAACTGAGTACCTGCACTGAAGAATCACAGAGGGCATCCTTGATCTCATATCCGACGGCACCTTTCATCCGTGCCCCGATTGAGATATTCTTTTCAAACACGCCGACTTTCTGTATTCCGGAAAGGGCTTTTTTAATATCTTCTGCAGGGAATGGGCGGAAGGCACGGATCTTCAGAAGACCGACCTTTCTTCCCTCTGCCCGCATTGCATCGACTGCGTCCTTGATGGTTCCACATACAGAGCCCATGGCAACGATGGCTATCTCTGCATCATCAAGCCGGTATGCTTCGATAAGCTCACTGTAATCACGGCCAAATGTATTCTTGAACTCCTTTCCTGCCTGCTTTAAGACATCCAGAGCACGGATCATCGCCTGATCCATCTCGTACCTGAACTCCATGTAATAATCAGGAGTGGCGTACATGCCCATACTCAGGGGATCATCAGCATCCAGTTTATTGACCGGAACATATGGGGGCAGATATGCCAAAACCTCTTTCTCTTCCGGAATCTCCACCGGCTCATAGGTATGAGAGATGATAAACCCGTCAAAACAGACAAAGACCGGTAGGAGTACCCGGTGATCTTCAGCCACCTTGTATGCAAGAAGATGCAGGTCAAAGGTCTCCTGTACATCCTCTGCATAGAGCTGAATCCAGCCAGAGTCACGAAGACAGAGAGAGTCCTGCTGATCATTCCAGATGGAAAGCGGGGCACTGACTGCACGGTTTGCAATCGACATGACTATCGGCTGTCTCATACCGGCAACATTGAAAACGACTTCTGCCATGAACAAGAGACCCTGTGATGATGTCGCCGAGTACACCCGCGATCCTGCTGCTGATGCCCCAAGAGCTGCTGATAGGGCGGAGAATTCGCTTTCAACACAGATATATTCACTTTCCAGAGCACCGTCAGCAACCATCTCGGCAAGCCGCTCGACGATATGCGTCTGAGGAGTGATGGGGTATGCAGATATGACTTCAGGTTTTACAAGCCTGACTGCCTCTGCTATTGCATGGGAGCCTTCGAGAATAGCTTTCAATTATTTCGCCTCCGTTTCCATAGTGATGGCTTTTGCCGGACATTCCTGGGCACACATTCCACACCCTTTACAGAAATCATAGTCTGGGTTGAACTCTGAATTGGCGGTCAGGATACATCCTTCCGGACAGACCAGCTGGCACATCCCACAGGATGTACACTTGTCATGGTCAAAGATCGGGCGGAAGACACGCCATGAACCGGTCTTGTTCTCCCGTGCCTGACCAGGAGCTGCTGCACATCCGATACGAAGTGCCATGACTTACGCACCTCCCTTGATCAGGTCATATGCCTTCCGGCTTGCGGCTACGTTCTTTTCTGCCAGACTGCCGGAGAACCGTTCACGAACTGCCTCTTCCAGTGCTTCCAGACTGATCTCTCCGGTAGCTGCAGCAAATGCTCCCATCAGGGTGGTGTTTGTTATCGGAACACCAAGAACCTCAAGTGCAAGTTTGGTTGCATCAATCGGAATATATCTGACACCTTCCGGTATAGTGCCATGAATGTCTCCGCTGGTATTAATGAGGATAATGCCTCCCTTCTTCATACCGGAGAAGACATTTACATCCTTGATCAGGGTACTGTCCTGCACAATGACATAATCCGGTTCATATACCTGGCTCCTGAGCCGGATCTTATCATCCGAGAACCTGACAAAAGCCTGGACCGGTGCACCCCGCCTCTCCACTCCGAATGCCGGAAAGGCTTGTGAGAATACTCCGCTCTTAAAGGCTGCAACGGCGATCAGTTCGGCCGCAGTGACCGACCCCTGACCACCTCTCCCATGGATCCTCAACTCTCTCAAGAAAATTCCCAGAATATTTTACACGATTAATCATATAAAATTACAGTCTGACCGGGATGCCGAGAATTTGTGTGACCTTTTTTGAAAATACGGCTTCTGCTATCCTTGAGAGGCCCTTAGCCGCCGTCCATTCATCCAGTACGAGGAGATCACAGGAGAGCAGACGGGCGATCTCATCTGATACTGACCCGGCTCTGCTTCCGCATAACGCGACTGGTGCATTCGGAGCTAACAGCCGCAGAGAGGCACATTCCATGGCAGCAAACATCGCAAGAGCAGCCTCACGGTCAGGATCCTTCAGAGTATCCCTGACGCCCGCATGTAAAAAAGCATCGTTCGCCGTCATCTGCCCGGCATCTATCGCCCGGATGGCATCAAGGTCCAGAGCGCCATGCACCCAGCCGGGAGCAAAGAGACAGGCATCAAATCCGCCGATGATCCGGTAATCCTGAATCAGAAGCGTGACCGTATTGGAACTGATATCTGAAACGATGCAGGTTGGGCCAAGATGACAGACAACCTCATACGCAAGGCCAATCTTCTCAGGACTTGCCTGGTGGGAGTAGACCTTGAACCGGGGATCGGTATGTGACCCCCTGTGCAGACCGGGGATTGCGACCGCCGGAATACCACTCTCCCTGATCACGTCAAATACCCGGGTCCCGCCTCCGGTATGTTCACCTGCTCCCTCACGACTTATAAGACCCCGGTTTTTCAGGAGTGAAACCGGCGTGATGTCAGAGAAATTATCACCCATCGAATAGGTGACCGCAAACCCTTCTATCTCCTCCCCTCCGGTCAGGTGCGAAAGGTCAGAGAGTTGAAACGAGACTGCTTCTGCCCGGGGAATTTTATACACGTTTTCTCCCCCGGCAAACCGCATAGCCGTCGTTCCATGATCTATCCCGACAAACATTGCTGTTATACATTTAGGTAGAAGGAAAGGGATATGAGTATGGATGCGCAGTATAGTGACCGGCGGTGCCGGGTTTATCGGGTCACACCTGGTAGACTATCTGGTCAGTGCCGGTGACGACGTAATAGTCATAGACTCCCTGATTTCCGGTGATCTGAACTCAATAAAAAGCCATCTTGATGAGAAACGAATAACGTTGGTAAGCGCAGATCTCCTCTCTGATTCCTGGCAGGAACATCTGGCAGGTGCTGACCGGGTGTATCATCTTGCAGCAGATCCAGATGTGCGGGAGAGCTCGGTCGCTCCTGAAAAACAGCTGAACAATACCATCATCGCCACCCACCGGGTTCTTGAAGCGATGAGAAAGGCAGGAGTTCCGGAGATTGTCTTTACCTCAACATCAACCGTATACGGAGAGGCATCAGTCATCCCGACCCCTGAGTCATACACCCCGATGGAACCGGTCTCTGTCTACGGGGCCTCAAAACTTGCCAGTGAGGCACTCATATCAGCATACTGCCACAGTTTTTCCATGCGATCATGGATATTCAGGTTTGCAAATATCATCGGTGCCCGCTCAGGGCATGGTGTCATCACCGACTTTATCAGAAAACTCAATGCAAATCCACAGGAACTTGAGATCCTTGGAGATGGCAAGCAGACAAAGTCATACCTTGAGGTCAGGGAATGCATCAGGGCGATCATGTACGTAGTCAGTCATACCCATGATCCGGTCAATACCTACAATATCGGATCAGAGGACTGGATATCGGTCACCGAGATCGCCGATATTCTCTGCAGCGAGATGAAACTTTCACCGAAGTATCACTATACCGGTGGGAGCAGGGGATGGGTCGGTGATGTGCCAAAGATGCAGCTTGACATCAAAAGACTCAAAGCACTCGGGTATGTTCCAAATATCACAAGCAAAGAGAGTGTCAGGATAGCCGTCAGGGCAGCACTGGAGTAACATGAAAGAGAAATATTGTATCGTTCTTGGCGATGGAATGGCAGATGAGCCGCTTGCAGAGCTCTCCGGAATGACCCCGCTTGAGGCTGCCCATACCCCGAACATGGACTATATCGCCCGTGAAGGTGCCATGGGTCTCTTAAAGACCGTGCCTGACGGGTATGCTCCGGGGAGTGACATTGCCAATCTCTCCGTACTTGGGTATGATCCTGCTGCATGCTATACCGGCCGGGGGGCTTTGGAAGCTGCCAGCATGGGAATTACTCTGGGGGATGATGATGTTGCATACCGGTGCAACCTTGTGACCATCGATAATGACATCCTCGATGACTTTAATGCAGGTCATATCACCAGCGAGGAAGGGGCACAGCTCCTTGCCACCCTGAACAGTCACCTCTCAGGTATGGTCTGTCATCCGGGTATCAGCTATCGGAACCTTCTCATCTTCCCCGGAGGTAGGGGCTGTGAGTCAACGCCGCCTCATGATATCACCGGCCAACCGATTGGGGATTATCTTCCCAAAGGACCGGATGCAGACCGGCTGCTTGAGGCGATGAGAATCAGCACAGAGGTCTTTCAAGACCACCCGGTAAACCTGGATAGAATCAGGAGAGGAAAGAAACCAGCCACCTCTATCTGGCCCTGGTCAGGAGGGAAGCGTCCGGATATGAGATCATTTCAGGAGATGTCCGGGCTTTCAGGCGGTATCATTTCAGCAGTGGATCTTCTGAACGGGATCGGAACCTATGCCGGGATGGAGATAATCAAAGTCCCCGGAGCAACCGGGTTTATCGATACCGATTACCAGGCAAAGGCCAGATATGCCATTGAGGCATTGAAAAGACTTGACTTCCTCTTCATCCATGTCGAGGCTCCGGATGAGGCAGGACATATGGGAAGTATCGAAGAGAAGGTAAAGGCAATCGAGCGGGTGGATGAGATGATTGGCACCATCATGAAAGAATATAAAGGCCGTATAGCGGTACTTCCGGATCATCCAACCCCAATCAGAATAAAAACCCATACCGCTGAACCGGTACCCTTTGCTATCCTTGGAAAGGACAAAGACGATACAACTCGGTTTTCAGAGAAGGAAGGGGCAAAAGGGATGTATGGCCTGATCGCCGGAACCGACCTTATCCCTCTTCTTATCTCTTAATTTTTCAGACTTCTCTTCTTCATTGCGGTCTGTACATACTGAAACAGGGCAACGACCAGAATACCAATGATGACACTGACCACAAGGTCCAGCCCTGGCTGGGTTAATTCAGTTGCACGGTCAAAGAGCAGCTTTGATGATCCAAGCATCAGCCCGGTCAGGATGGCGACGATGAGGTCATGGTAATATTTGAGCAGGTATTTGAGCAGCCGGGTAAATGTCAGGATTCCGATGATACCACCGGCAAGATAGGCACCAATATCAGGCAGTGCCAGGGTTTTGATGGCATGCAGCATGTATTCGTACTGATTCATAAGGAGCGTGATATACGCCCCGGATATTCCCGGAAGGATCATGGCACACAGGGCAATAAACCCGGTAAGAAAGAGGATCGGGTACGAATGACCAAGGGCTGCAGGGTTTATCATGACTATCCCGAGGCCCAGGATAATGCCAACGATGAGAAAGATAAAACTCCCCGGATACCGGCCAGGCAGGGGGGCAAAGAGGAGAACTGAAGATGCAAGGATAAGACCTAAGAAAAAACCATTTGTCAAAACAGGATATTCCTGAAGCAGCCAGAGCATGACCCGTGATGCCAGGAGAAATGCAGAGCCGATACCAGCAGCGAGGACGATTAGAAAAATAACATCCATCTCTTCAAGTCTGGTTTTGAACGCTTCCAGATCCCACCTGATAAGATCCCGGATTATAAGCGGGGAGACATGGGCTATCGCTGAAATGAGCCGGCCATAAATTCCGGTGATGAACGCCACCGTCCCTCCTGATACCCCCGGGATGATATCACAGATACCCATGAGGAGGCCTTTTACAAATATTGGCAGATATTCAGTCAGATATGTTCTGATTTGCATGCGTGTCAATATTTTTTCTTTCTTCATCTATTTCCATGTACTGAAGTTCAGATATGGCACGAGGGAGAAATTTTTTTCTAAAACTCATGAAAGGAACGAAATATTTTTGTTTTTACGCCTGCATCTATGAAGTACAAGTGTTAGTAAAGAGTATCAGATTAGGGAAAAGCGGATGACCCTGAAGAATATGCTGATGTGGGATGAGACCCTGTTTCGGGATCCGGATGTTTTTGAGATAGATTACATCCCCGATCAGTTCAATTACCGGGAGTCCCAGATGAGGGAACTGGCTTTTCTCCTTCGGCCGGGGATCAAAGGATCACGGCCGCTCAATGCCATAATAAAAGGCACGCCGGGAACCGGAAAAACCACCTCGGTTAAGAAGATCTTTGGAGATATCGGTGAGATCAAGTCAAAGATGATCCCGGTTCACATCAACTGCCAGGTTGAGAATACGCGGTTCATGATCCTCTCCCAGATCTACCGGCAGATCGCAGGGCACAATCCCTCCGCAGCAGGAAACTCCTATAAGCGGGTCTTTGAATCCATCGCTGATATATTGCTCACCGAGGACCGGGTCCTTCTCATTGCCCTTGATGATGCGAACTATCTCCTGTTCGAGAATGAGCTCAATAATGTCCTCTACCTGCTGCTCAGGTCACATGAGACATATCCGGGCACCAGGATTGGGGTCATGGTCATCATATCTGATATGGATGTGGATCTCTCCCGCGAACTAGACATCAGGGTTACGTCTGTTTTTTCTCCGACCGAGGTATATTTTCCGCCATACTCTGTCGAAGAGACCTTTCAGATCTTAAAAGAACGGGTCCAGCAGGGACTGTATCCAGGGGTACTGTCTGACAAGAACCTTGACCTCATTGTGGATCACACCCTCCGGTCAGGAGACATGCGGGTAGGTATTGACATGATCAAGCGGGCAGGTCTTAATGCAGAGAAGGAAGCTATGCGGGAGATCGGCGAAGAGCATATTCACGAGGCGTATAAGATCTCCCGGTTCCTGCACCTCAAATATTCCATACATGCCCTGCGTCGTGAAGAGAAGGATCTCCTGCGTCTCCTTGTGAATTTATCCAGAAAGGATGAACAGCTGACATCCGGTCAGGTATACACCATAGTTAAAAAGAAACTCAAACTCGGATATACGATTTATTACGAGGCGCTCCGAAAACTGGACACACTCCGCCTTATTAACCTGGAATTCCGCGATGGGAGAGGGAGGACGCGCCTTATTAATCTTCGCTACGATCCTGATAAAATCCTGTTCTATCTATAAAAATCTCCCTAAGGGCTAAAACGAAGAGTTCAATACCGCTGCATCAGAGATGTAATGGTACTCCACGGGGGTTCGAACATGATTAGCGTTAATGAATTAGCACTTGAGATATTCGATAATCTTGCTAACTATTCAGAAGATTTCAATGTCGCATACCATGAACTTGACAACGGCGCAAAGATAGTTGACTGTGGTGTATCAGTTCCTGGCGGATACGCAGCAGGACGGGCATTCACTGAGATCTGTATGGGGGGTCTTGGTGAGGTCAATTTCAGAATGGGCCAGATAAAGCACGTTCCCATGCCATTCATTGAGGTCTCCACCGACTACCCCGCAATCTCATGTCTTGGAGCACAAAAGGCTGGATGGACCGTGAAGGCAGGTAACTATTTCGCCATGGGATCAGGACCGGCACGTGCCCTTGCCCTCAAACCAAAACACACCTTCGAAGTCATCGGGTACGAAGACGAAAGTGACGACGCAGTCATTGCCCTTGAGTCTGACCACCTGCCTAATGGCGAAGTCATGGAGAAGATCGCAAAGGACTGTGGCATTGATGTAGAGAACCTCTGTGCCGTCGTTGCACCAACCGCATCACTGGTTGGATCCATTCAGGTCTGTGGCCGGTGTGTTGAGACCGCCGTTTACAAACTGAATGAACTCGGGTTTGATACCAGAAAGATAACCGCAGCAATGGGAACAGCTCCGATTCCACCGGTTAAGGCCGATGCAACCAAGGCAATGGGAACGACCAATGACGCTACCATCTATCATGGTCAGATAAGCCTTACCATGAAGGCCCCCGATATTGTCGATTTCCTTGACAAAATACCAAGCAACAAGTCCAAGGGATATGGAAAACCCTTCTATGAGATCTTCAAGGAAGCAAACTTTGACTTTTACCAGATCGACACGTCACTCTTCTCCCCGGCAGAAGTTACCATCAACGAACTGACCGAAGGAAAGGTATACCACGTCGGTGAAGTAAACCCGGATGTGACCTTAAAGTCATTCGGATTTATCTAATCTTTTTTTCCAAATCAGAACGTAATAAAAAAAGTTATGCGGAGATTCCAAGAGCTGACATCAGTTCTTCGAGTGGAATCCCATGTGCAGCTGCTGCTTCTGCAACGGTCTCTCCCCTGCTGATTGCACAACCAACACAGCCCATTCCAAACCGGGCAAATATCGCACCTGCATCTGGTTTTTCCTGCAGTACTTCAAGGATTGTAGAATCTTTGGACAATGCCATATGCTCATAGGTACGATAGATCACGAATAAAAGGATAACGATCTCACCTGATTCAATCCTGAATTGAGTACTATAAAAAGATCCTTTACCATATATTACAACAGAACGGCACGAAAGCCCTGATGATACTATGCTCTGGATTTCAACCACCTGTATGCGGGAGACACCGCTTGACATCGCCCTTGAAAGTCTTGGCTCCTTAACCAGGGGCGTTGAGATCGTTGACGGCGGTGTTCATCGCATCCCGGCAGTCAGTCTTCTTGAATCGTTTCCGTATAAGTATATGATCCGGCTGCCACAACGGGATATAAACCCGGCCAGTATTCTTGAACCGGTCAGGCAGGCAGCGGTGGCTGTCATCACCGAACGGTTTGAGTTTGCCTCGGAGATTGGAGCTGAAGTCATTGTTGATCCAGGTTTTGTTACATCACCGGCAGATAAAGCCCATGCAAAACGGCAACTGGCACGATCCTGTGTGGATATCATCAGGGCAGCAGATGAATTCGGCATACGGTTTTTATTCAGGAACATGGGGAGGATTGAAGGGAACATGGTCAGGTATCCTGAAGACCTCAACCTCATCACCCAGGTTCCTCTGGCCCTTGACATCGGCCATGCCCATGTGAACGGATGTCTCCCAAGGTTCCTCCATGAAGCAGCCAGCAGGTGCCTGTACCTCTATGACTGCAGGGAGTTTTCTGAAGAGCACCTTGAGATTGGGAGGGGATCCATTCACTTTGAACAGGTGGCGACAAGCATGTTTGCAAACGGAGCAAGGGGAGTGATTGATGCTCCGACATTCAGGGCAGCCCATAACAGTCTGATTGCTCTGAGACGATATGGAATCGGATAACAAAGAATGACAGAATACACACTCTATTCATGGAATGTAAACGGGCTCAGGGCTGTCAGCAGTAAAGAGGTACTTCCCGGAGTCCTGTTCCCCGGCCTTCCGGCACATGAGGGTCTGGACATCCTCTGCCTGCAGGAGACAAAGGCAGATGCACATTCCTTAAAGTCTGACATTACCCGGATACCAGAGTACTTCTTCTTTATCAACCCGGCAGAGCGGAAAGGATACAGTGGTGTTGCGATGTACTCCAGGACCGAACCGGAATCGATTGAACTGGGGGGACTCTCTCCTGAGTTTGATGCTGAAGGCCGGATAATAACCGCACGGTTCCCTGAGTTCGTCCTGATGAATGTCTACTTCCCGAACGGCGGAGCCTCGGATGAACGGCTGGCATTCAAACTCAGGTTTTATGATGCATTCCTGGAAAAAATCAAGGCCATGGATGCAGCCGGAGAGCGGATCATCTTCTGTGGTGACGTAAATACCGCCCACAAACCCATCGACCTTGCACGACCAAAGGAAAATGAGCAGGTGTCAGGCTTTTTGCCAATAGAACGGGAGTGGATTGACCGGGTCATTGCTGCCGGCTTTCATGACAGTTTCAGACTGTTTTCTGATGAAGGGAACCAGTATAGCTGGTGGGACTATAAAACCAGGGCACGTTCGCGGAACGTCGGCTGGAGAATAGATTATTTCTTCGTCAATAATGCAGTTAAACCATTCATAACCGGGGCAGGAATCAGGAATGATATCATGGGTTCAGACCACTGTCCGGTCACCCTGACCCTTAAGTTCCCATAACCGGTTTTTTTATTTTTGTGAGTCCTTGACAGAAATGCCATAATGGCGCCTGAGGAAATCCCTGATACTCTCCGATTCTATCCACCCTTTGTCCAGCTGATCGACGATCCGGTTGACCTGGGCTATCTGGCTTGCAATGTGATCAGCATATTCCCCGCCCTGCAGATCATTATATCCGGCAATTATCTGGAGGGGATTTCGAATGTGATCATTCAGTATTGCAAACTGCTCGATGTATTTCTCTATGGCGATGAGAGCTTTTTTCTTTGCTTCCTCATTGGCCCGCATCTCACTGATATCTGATACAATACCAACGGTCTTAATCTGCTGGAAGCCGGCATTATACAGGGCTACAGCCTTGATAATCCAGGTCTGATACTGGCCGTTCCGGTGTTTAATCCGCAGTTCCTCAGTTATCGGATCTCCGGTCAGGACATGGTGGATAAAAGCGCCTTTTACCTTCCCGATATCCTCTTCATGAATCAGTGTCGTCCATCCGGTCAGGGAACTGACCCTGGCAGAGGATTCAAGACCCAGCCATTTCTCAATATCGCCAAACCATAATATCTGATCTGATTTCTGATCGTACTCAAAGATGAGATCGGTTGCGATATGGGATGCAATCTTAAACCGCTCCTCGCTGATCCGTATGGCCTCTTCCGCTGCTTTCTGGGTAGAGAAGTCCTCAAAGGTCTCTATTGCCCCGATAGTTACCCCTTTTTCATCCACCAGTCGTGCTGATGTGCTCATAATCCATTTCCCTGCATCTCCGATATGCGGGAAGAAATCAATGACCTCATAGGCTCCGGGAACGGTTGGTGATGGTGAATAGAGGTCTGAATACCACTCATCAAGGAGCACATCGACTTCATCACCGACCATCAGGTCACAGAGCATCGGACGCTCCCCTGCCGGATAGAGGAGATGACCATGCTCACTTGTCCCGATGAGGTCATTTACTTCACGCTCAAAGAGCATGGCAAGTGCCTGATTGACCGAGAGAACGTTATGATCAGGGCCAATAACAATTGTCGCAAAGGGCAGGCCATCCAGAACCATGCGAAGATACTCTTCCCGTTCCCGAATCTGTTTCAGATAGTTCTCCCGGGTGGTGATATCATGAATAACACCGGCGATCCGGGAGATACTCTTCGTATCATCAGGAACCGGAGTCAGGGAGACCTCATAATGCCGCTTATTGTCATCCGAGACAGCCTCAAGATGGATGGTGACTGACTGTTTCTCGTGAGTTGTCTGATGGATTGCATGTCGTATCTTATCTGATGCCTCCTGCGAAAAGAGCCCGGTTGCTTCACCGGAGAGGTCAGTTCCTTCATCCCAACCGGTCAGTTCCCTGCAGGATTTATTCACCTCGATGATGCTGCCCCTGGTATCTGATAAAAAGATACCTTCAGGAATGGCATCAATGAGAGTCGTCATAACCATCCGGCCAGTTGCAATCTCATGAGCCATCCATTTCTCTTCAGAGAGATCGGTGAGCGTCAGGATGAGATCCTCCTCCTTCTGTAAGTATCCGGTCAGCACCACGGGCACCGGAAATCCATCCTTACGTTTCAGGACCAGTTCCCTGGTCGTATCAGAATGACCGTTCTCAAGGCATTGCTCAAGAAACCCGTTCAGGTCAGAACCATGTACAGCATACTCATGAAGCGATGACCCGTTCAAAGACACCGCCTTTCTGTCCAGAACATTCACGGCATAAGGATTTGCATACAGAATCTTCCCGGTCCGGTCGGTCACAATCACCCCGGTATCAATGGCAGAAAGGAGACGACGATAAGACTCTTCACGGTTGTGGAGATGAAGTGACAGAAGAGCGACCACAATCCCGATGAAGATGATAATAAGGCACCGGAGGATGACATCGGGATCAACCACCGGCTGATGATGACAGACGTATTCAAGTCCGATGTAGCCGGAGATTATTCCAAAGGTAAAGACGATTCCATGCTTTGGGAATCGCCAGCAGGCAAGAATAACAGGAATATAGAAAAGATGTGAGATGACGGTATGGATATTGTGAGATAATGCGTACCAGCAGATAAAAAAAACCAGTACGGTAGTTGAAAGGATCAAGAGTACCCAGCGATCCTGGTCTTGTGCACCAGTCACCAGATTACGCATAATTCATATTTGCGATCCCGCGTTTAAACATCAACCGGTTTATTCTGACCTGATAATTCCGAAAATACCATACGATCAGATCTGGCATCCTGCTGAAAAAAAATGAAATAATCAGATGTTCAGGCGATTGCGTATCTTAGAAGCGCTGCTATGCCACCAAGGCCGGTCAGTCGCTCACCAGGTTCAAACCGTGACGAGAAGACGACCACTTCAGAACGCATCTCTTCTGCCTGTCTGATAAGCCCGGCTGCATCGGGATCCCGAAGAAGGGTATCAACAACCATGAGGGTCTGGACTGCTCCACATCCGGTTGCATCCCTGACAGCATCAATTCCATATGCCACCGGTTCATCTTTTCCAATCCGGCGCATGAGCTCGTCAAGGCAGGTAACTTCCCGTGCCAGCTGGAGATCTCCGTTCAGTTTCTCCAGGATGCCCTGGCCGATGACCTCCTGCACTGCCCTCCTTCCCCCGGCCCGGGTATCCCCGATGACCAGCGGTGCAGAACGGGATGGATTTTTGCGCTTGAACTTCGCGATAATCTCTTCTTTCACAAATCCCGGCCCTGCAATGACCAGTGGCCCCGTCAGGAGTGAGACCTGTGACACAACCGCCTCTGAAAACTCCTCCCTGCTGCTGACCTCGGCAGTCTTCCCGCTTCCTACCGCAAGTGACCAGACCTGTTTCGGGCCGTAACTCTGCACCCGGTAGAGTTCTGCTTCTCCCTCCTCAACGGTAAGGACATGAATCGCCTCTGCTGCAGATCCTTTCACCGCCCGGTCAATCCGTTCAAGATCATTTCCTGACCATGATTTGATGACCGAGATCTCATACCCGGGTTCCAGATTCAAGGTGTGGTGAGAGCCGATGTCCACCCCTGATTCGATGGCGCCAAATACCCGAAGCCTGATTGAATACTCATGAAACTCAACATCCTCTACCCGGATACCAAGACGGACAGGTCTCTTTTCCTGCTTTTCCGGACGGATTTTATCCTGGGATCCTTCCACACTCCGGAGCGTGGTTGCATAGACGAGAGATCCGGGAGAGATAAGGTGATGGAGATGCCAGAGGTCATCACTGTTCTCCGGAAAGAGACGAATTTCACCGAAAGACCGTTGAAGATCTTCTATTTCAGCCTTCATCCTTCCACCAGATCAGATCCTCCGGGCGGGACAAAGGCAGCGACTGCCTCGGTATTGAGAGCGAACTTGAGAGCCTTCTGATCATCTGCGGATAGTTTCTCTCGAAGAGCCCGGACAACCTTCTTTGCAATGTCATTGGGCTCAAATGTTCCCGGATGAAGCGTCACACAGAGATCACAGACTTTTGAAACTGCCGATGCCGGACCTCCGAGAATCCGGGTCTGTGGCGTCTTCTGAAGGCCGATGACCACCTCAAGGGGGACGTCATGGAACCATTGCCGCTCTCCCCTGACCACGAACGAACCCCTGGAAAGGTATTCACCAGATTCTGCAGTCTTTGATACCTGATCCGGCCGTGCTGCATACACATCCGCTGAAGCAAACCCGGCACGCCATGCACCTGAATACGCAGCAGCAAACCGTGCCACCTCATCCAAGGCCTCAGTCTTTCCTTTTACGATAACCACACTGGCCCCGTGCACATCAGCATGGACAAAGGTATCGCCACCCTCCAGGTACTTCCTGATCAATTCTTCATTCTGCCCGGCATCCCGGCCACCAATGACCAGCACCTGATCTGATGTGTAAAACCATCTGAACCGGTCAAACCACCGTTTCTTTGGCCGCTGATACAACACTTTTCTGGTCCGTGCCTGTTGTACCTCACGCTCCATGGCCACTTTAACACCGGCAAGTTTCTTCTTAAACTTTTTGACCTGATCATAGTACCTTCCGGCATTCTGGTCAATGGTTTCGTGGACAAAGACTTTCACCGGACGACCAAGATCGAGCTCTACAGCTGCCTCTGCCGGGAATATCCTGATGATTCTCTTCCCTGCACCGGTAGTATCCTTCTTTAATATGGCCTCAATATCCTGCCATGATCGGGCCATAGATGCCTTTGAAAGCGTTGTAATGATTTCAGATACAAAACCATACTCTTCATAGAGGAGGGACGCGAGCTCTTCGTTTCTGGTGATATTCTTCTCAAATTTTACCACCGCCTCTTCCTGCTGATGACGGATACGGTCCTCACGTGAGATCTGTTTCTTCTCCTCCTGTTTTTTTACCGGAGGTGCAGCCGGGTAGAATGCAGCAAGGGCAGCATTAAAGGAGTCATAGGAACCGGGTTTTTCATCCAGAGCAGGAACCGGGTGACATCCGTTCTTGTCAAGAACCGGAGTCGGAGCAGTGCGGGCTTTTTCGAGGAGGTCATGAATGGCAGCATAGAGAGCCGGAGCGTCAGCCTCCTTTGCCAGAGTATTTTTATCTATGCCGGTGGTGGAGAGGATGTATTCTGCATACCGCCCACCAAGGAATGACCCGACAGCAAGAGACCTCACGATGTCCCGGTCATCTGTGGACAGCCGCTCAGCAAACTCATCAACGGTGATGGAACTGACATCAGGCTGGCCAAAGACATACATGGCTCCGGGGAGCACGTCGCGGTCTTTAAACCGGTGCCGGGTGAGTGGCTGGAGGATGGTCATATCCTCCCCGCAGAGGATGATATTTCCATCATCAAAGACCTCAACAATGAGATGGAAGAGCTGCTCGGACTTTCTGATATCAATTATTACTGTCCGCTGCAAACCCTGCTGACGAATACCGTCAACCCTCCCGCCGGCAAGATATTTCCGAAGAAACATTGCAAATGCCGGAGGGATCTGCGGCATCTCGGGAAGTGTGGATACACAATGGAGTCGTCTTCCCGGTTCAATGAGGATATTGACCTTTCCCTGATTTTTACTATTCAGTCTGAAGATACAGAGACGGTTCTCATCCAGGTACACTTTATGCACCCAGAGGGGGAGGAGCCGTGTGATCTCGTCTGATACTGTGATGAGGTCAAGTCCACTCATCCCCTGCATCGTCGCCATGATACCAAATTACATATGGCCTCATGACTAAAAAAATAAGACAACTGGTGCCCCAATGACAGAAGAACCGGTCCCGATTACTCCAGCAGAAATAACCCCCACACCTCTCCCCGTTGATGAAACGGCAGAATATACGAAGCGTATCACGCGCACCCTCATTGCCGTAGGTGCCGGGTGCATCGCCGGAATCATTTGTTTTCTGACCGAACAGGCAACAGCAACATCAGGGGCAGGGAAATCTTTTATCTTTCCCATCCTGGTGATGATTGCCTCAATAATCATTCAGAAACACATTTTCATGCTCGTCCGGATAGATACGACAAAACTTGAGAAGAAAGACTGGTTCTACCAGGGTTTTATCACCTTCGCGTTCTGGTATGTCACCTGGACCATTCTGCTCTCCGAAACAACCATCTCATCCTGATAGCCCATGCGAATAGCCGTCGTCCATAAAGATCTCTGTCATTCACGCAAATGCGGGACGGAATGTATCCTGTACTGTCCGCGGGTCCGCACCGGAGATGAAACGGTCCTTCTTGATGAAGAGGGAAAAGCAGTCATCTCTGAGGAACTCTGCGTCGGGTGTGGTATCTGTGTAAAGAAATGCCCCTTTGAAGCTATCGATATCATCACTCTGCCAGAGGAACTGGAGCATCCGACACACCGGTACGGGCCGAATACCTTTGTCCTCTATGGTCTTCCAGCACCGATAGAAGGGAAGGTAACCGGTGTAATCGGGGCCAACGGTATCGGAAAATCCACTTCGATGAAGATCCTCTCCGGGCAGATAAGTCCGAACCTTGGGATCTTTGACGCTGAAGTGAGATGGGAAGAGGTTCTGAAGAAATACACCGGAACCGAACTTTTTGATTATCTGCAGCGGCTCTCCAAGGGTTCGATCAAGGCATCAGTCAAGCCCCAGTATATCGATGTCATCCCCAAGGTCTTCCAGGGGAAGGTCTGGGATCTCTTAAAAACAACCGACGAACGGGGGGCCCTTGACCGGTACCTGGATCTCCTCTCTATCCGTCAGATCCTTGACCAGGAGATTGCGAACCTCTCCGGCGGAGAGCT
>CAZEWE010000030.1:0-20800 GCA_964515765.1 uncultured Methanospirillum sp.
GACTTCCAACACCGGTCTTGTTCCTGACCGCTTCAAAGAGGAAGATAATCCCGATAAATGAGAAGAGCATCGAGGTAGAGCAGATAAAGATGTACTTGAGGGATGCATCAATCGTTGCCCGGAGTGCCAGAATTGCAATCAGCAAGGCAGAGAGAACCGTGGTCAGTTCTGCACAGATCCAGAACAGGGCAATATTGGGAGTAAAGATTGCCATGGTTGTTGCGGCCAGAAGAAGTGAAAACCCGAAGTAAAAGATCCGCAGACTTCTCTTCTCCAAATCCCCTGACCTGACCAGCCCGTCAATATACCCGACTGCATAGATACTCGCTGCAGAGAAGATGATGCTGGTTATGAGCATGACAAAAAGGCTCATGTGATCGATCAGAAAGAAGGACGACTCTGCCCAGACTGAAGGAGAGACGATAAGGTACAGGGTGAGTATGAGTGACAGGACCGGATGGACGACACCAAGAAGGCTTAATGATCGGTGTGTCCGGAGAATCAGCTGAAGGAGCAGAATCACAATAGCAACCACCAGGTACAGAAATGCAATCATGACATACCTCCCTCATCTGACAGCAGATGGAACTCCTGCATCCGGGATTTATACTCCTCTATGGATGAGTCGATACCGACGGTCATGATGGATGTCAGCAGCACGAGGATGATGAGATCAATGATGATGACAAATTCGATGAAAAACGGGAGCTCGGTAACAAATAGTCCGAACACGAGGACACCGTTCTCCATTGACAGGTACCCGATGACCTTGGATATCGCCATCCTCCTGGTGCATACTGCAATCAGTCCCATCAGAACGAGTGATACACCGATGACCGAGCCTAAAAAGAACAGGCTGTTTGCTGCATAGAGTTTCTCAAGTATCTGTGCAAAACAGACATAGACCAGCAGAATGATGAGAATGCTGAGCATGAGAGCTCCAGGTGGCCTGAGATAGGAGAATTTTAAATCCTGCTGGATACTCATCCGTTCCTGGATGAGCCGGATAAATGCCGGGATCCCAAATACCTTGGAGACCAGGGTGAGGGCAGCGACCAGGAGGAGGATCGAATGTTCTTCGAGTACGACAAGGCCGAGGGCAATCAGAACCAGCAAAAATGACTGAAACTGATATGTGCTGACCAGATTTTTAAGATTTCTTGACGAGAGGAGAAATCCTCCGGAGACCAGAACCAGAATCAGGCATATCCTGATCCAGGCCGGTGCCACTTCAGTGAGTATCACATCATCACCTCAATGAAAATCGTAAGTATTGAAAAGAAAAATGCAATCATGAAGAAGTTCGGGATCTGGAAGAACCGCATCTTTGCATATGATGATTCAAAGAGCCCAATGATGACACAGAGCACAGTCCCTTTCAGAAGAAAGATAGCCCCTCCCAATATGAGGGCACAAGCAGAAAGCTCAAGGGCAATCCCAGCGGGAACTATGATATTGAGGAGAATTGCCATGAGAAGGGTCTGTTTTACCGCATGGGAGAGTTCAAAGAGGGCAAGATTCCTGCCTGATGTGTCAAGCAGCATCCCCTCATGAACCATGGTCAGTTCCAGATGGGTCTCCGGATTGTCAACCGGAACCCGCCCTGTTTCAACGATAATGAGGATAAAGAGCGGGACTGAGAGGAGAAGGACGGTCGGGCTGTATACTGGGAAGGTCATCGTGGCCGTTCTGAATATCCCGTGAATTGAAAAACTGCCCATCACGTAGACCAGGGCAGCAAAGACGACCACCGTCACCGGTTCAATGATGGCAGAAAGACTCATCTCCCGTGAACTGCCCATCCCTCCAAAGCTGCTTGCCGTATCAAGACCAAGCAGGGCAATAAGGAGACGACCAGCGACAAGGAGATAGAGAAATACGATGATATTGGCGGTGACCAGCTCCTGCTCAGGTATCCAGAAGAGCGGAATCTGCAGGGCTGCCACCAGGAGTATTGACAGAGCAGCATAGGGAGCAATCCGGGAGATAAACCCTGCATACTCTGAATATAATGTCTCCTTTCTGAAGAGTTTTGCAAGATTATAGTACCCCTGCAGGAGATGGGGGCCTTCTCTGCCCTGCACCCGTGCCTTGACTTTTTTTATGACCATCATGAAGAATGGCGAGATCAAGAGGACAAAAGCCACATTCAGGAGACCAAAGAGAACAGATTCACCATTCATGCTGACCACCCGAGGATGAGAATGAGCACAAGAACTGTGCAGAAGACATAGAGGACATACCGGTCAACATCCCCGTTCTGAAGGGAGGAGATGAGAGAGGCAGCCCGGTCAATCCTTCTCGCAATTGGCAGGTATAGGCATTCCTCAAAATATTTCATGAGACGAATACCGCCGGTTCCTGATCTGAACAGACATTGGTGCGGGTCAAGGTATTCCCGGGTGGAGAATATCCGTGTCCGGTACAGGGGTCCGAAGAACCTGACCACCGGCTCCGTGAACCCTGAACCGGTATATTCCATCCTGCTCGAAGAGCCCATCATCCCGCAGTCCCATGTCCTGGTAATCCGGGTGTTTCGTGAGGCATACGACCAGACAGCAGCATAGACCAGGATCATCGTCCCGAGGAGAAGCATGAAGAGAACCAGAAGATCAGGAAGCAGACCGGGAAATCCAAGGAGAGAGAAGATCTGACATGAGAAGATACCAAGACCAGCACTGACACCAGCCAGAAGAGCAGGTCCGGCATACATCGGCCAGGGAACTTCCCGTGCTTTTTTGGCCCTCTCCGACCGGGGGAGTGCGAGAAAGGTCAGTCCGAAGGCCTTCACAAAGGTTGTGACGGTCAGTGCCCCGGTGAGGCTGAAGAGGGAGAGCACGACCACCATAACTATCTGCAGGAGCGGAGAGAGCTCAGACAGACCACCGATAAGAGACAGGATAATCAGAAACTCACCAATAAATCCACTAAAGGGCGGGATTGATGCGATGGAGAGAACTCCGATGAAAAAGAGTCCGCCGGTCCAGGGCATCCTGACAAGAATTCCTCCCATCTCATCAATATTCCTGGTATGTGCAGCCTGGCAGACCGAGCCTGCGGTCAGGAATAACAGTCCCTTGAAAAACCCATGACTGATGGCATGAAAAACTGCCCCTGCGAGAGCCATCTGGGCAAGTGACGGGGATCCGAATACCGTGAACAGAACAAAGAGACCGATCCCGATCAGAATGATACCTGTATTGTCAATGGATGAGTAGGCGAGCAGGCCCTTGAGATCCTGCTCCTTTAATGCATACATCACCCCGAGCACCGCCGTCAGGCACCCAAACGCCAGGATAAGAAATCCCCACGTCGCATCCGGAGCATAAAACCCGGTCACCACCCGGAAAAGGGCATAGAGAGCCGTGCTTATCATCATCCCTGACATCAGGGCCGACACCGGAGAGGGAGCTGCAGGATGGGCATGGGGAAGCCATTTGTGAAAAGGAATGACCCCTGACTTGATAGCAATGCCAAAAAACAGGCACAGGAAAGAGAGGGATAGGAGGGGATCAGCCCCGGATAATAATACCGGATACTCCCATGACCCGGTAACCAGATGAATCAGCAGTATTCCAAGAAACACAAAGACTGTTGAGAGCTGAGTCATTGCCAGGTAGAACAGGGAGGCATATCGTGTTTTTTCTTCCTCGAACTCGGTAAGGACCAGGAAGAAAGAGAGGATGGCCATAATCTCCCAGAACACCAGGAATGCAAAGGTAGTCTCTGCGAGGATGACGAGCATCATACTCAGCAAAAACAAGGGGATGAAACCGGACACACCATATTTTCGCCGGTTTCCATGCATCCGGTCAAGATATCCGGGAGTATAGAGTGCAACCGCAAGACTCAGGATCCCAAGCAGGATACAAAATGCTGCAGACAGGCGATCAATACCGATGAGAATCGGAAACGTCACCCATTCACCCTGCAGGAGAATGGCCTTTGCAGAAGACGGAAGGAGAAAGGGAAGTGAGAAGAGCGTCAGCAGAATACCGCCACCGCCCATGATTGTCGAAGAAACAGACCATATTCGTTTTTTTCGAATGCACAGGGAGATTATCCCTGAAAGAGCATAGAGGAGTACGATGAAAAGAAATAATTCTGACATAAAACCACGTTGGGAGTTCGTTCGGTTGAGCAGATTTAAGAATAAATTCAGGGACGATACGTATGATCGAACCGGAATTACAGATTAGAAGGAAATAGACGATAAAGGTTTCCTGCATTTCGGGATATCATTGTGCCAGGCTAAAGAAAGTATTTATATTGATGAATGTTATTATTAAGGGCATGAAAAAATTAATTATCTCCGGTCCACGTACATGCCGGAAATTTACCACGGTTTCTAACGAAATCGCGAAATATATTAAAGAAATCAATGGTGTTGACGAGATCATCACCGGCGGTTCTACCGGTGTCGACCTCATCGCAAAGGAGTATGCACTTCAGAATAATATCGCATACAAAGAGTTTGCACCGAATTGGCAGGACGATTTGAACGCTGCAGGTCTGGTCAGAGACGCGCGAATGGCCGAAACCGGAACTCACCTTCTGGTCCTCTCCAACGGAGCATCAAAAGAGTCCAGAAACCTGATTGCAGAAGCAAAAAAGAATAACCTCGTCATCAAGACCATCGGATACGTAGAAGAGATGCTCATCGAGATGAAACAGCCGGTGATGACCCCAACCGGATCCATCTAACCTTTTTTCAATATCCTATACCAATATTCCTAAAAATAATTCGGGTAATAACCCATACTATAATTCAATCCGTCTATTCTGCCTTGATTGGCCTGCCGGGATCAATAACCTCCAGCTGAGCTGTTGACAATCGGTAATAGAGCCCGACAACTCTGAGCTTTCCTGCATCTTCGGCGTCCTTTACCACACCATAGGTCCGGAGATTTGCAAGCTGGAGTTTCACATTCTCAATCTCAAGTTCAGACTGCCACTTCCTGGCTTCTTCAGGATCAGATGGCTTTTCTCCCTTCTTTTCAACGGCATCAAGGGCAGTATGAGCATGACGGAGCCATCCGGGGATCAGGGCATCATCACCGCTCTTTTTACTGGAAAGTGCTTTCATGGCACCACACTCTTCATGACCGCACACAACCAGGGTGTTGACTTTCAGATGACGAATCCCATACTCAAGAAATGTTCCGATGTTCCAGTCTCCGGGAGGGACTATGTTCCCGATATTCCGGTGAACAAAGATCTCTCCTGGCTTTGCATGACAGGTGATCTCAGGTGCGACCCGTGAGTCACAGCATCCGATCATCATGACATGCGGATTCTGTCCCTTCAAAAGAGCCTTATAATACTCGATATTCTCTGCGTACTCATTTTCTACGAAGGTCTGATTCCCTTCCATTAACTTTTCAATTCCCATGTGTTATCTCCCAGGGTCCTTAGCACATAAGGGTTAATAATCGTGAACACAAGAGCCAATATACATTACGGTTTATATCGCCATCCGGAAGATAAACCGAAAGATTGAAAAGGGTTATAACCTGATTAAACCACATGGAGGAAGCAACCCTGCAGGCAGTGAAACGGGCGATGCCCGGTCACGGAAGAGCCCGCATTCATGAAAAACTCCTTTCATTCCTCGGTGTTGAGGATCAGTCAGAGGTGGAAGTGAGAACAGATGCAGGGGCAACCCTTACTCTGACCATCTTTGCAGATGCAATGGTTGACGAAGGAACGATACGAATCAGCGGTGAGGATCTTAAAAAACTCAATATTCCGGATGGCGGGAAGGTGCATGTAACCAGGAAGATCCCACCTCTGGAACAGATACGGACTGCCGCTGAATCAGCCGCCGGACAGATAAAAGGAGGGGCACAGGAGATCGGAACAAAGCTCTCTGAAACTGCAGACAAGATCCAGAAGGGAGCAGCAGACACTGCAGGACAGATCAGCACAAAAGCAAAGGAACTGACTGAAAAGGTAAAAGAGGACACAAAACCTATCGGAGAGAAAGTCAGCAAAGCAGCAAAGAGTTCAGCCGATGCCATAAGGGACAAGATACCCATCGGAAAACTCAGCCCGGAGATTGAGAAGGGATTATCTGCCATAAGCCAGGATGAGGCCAAGATGATCAGGAGTGCCCTGACCGGAATTGAGGGAGTAAGCGCGGCAGTGCCGGTCAAATTCGCAGCAGGGCGATCCCTTGGCAACCTGACCGTTCCACCGGAAGTAAAACTCGTGACCGTCCAGCGAAATGATCAGATCCTGGGACTTGACAAAGACATCATCCTGAAAGAGAATGATATTGTATACTTCTCCGGACCATCTGATGCTGTAGGATTTGTCACCAGGATGCTGGAGGGGTAACCTTGGAGATCTCCTTTTCCCAGGACGGTCTTTTAGGAATTGCAGTCCTGCTTGTCATCGTCATGATGATATACCTCATTATGAGGGAGATCAGACTGATGCGAACCAATACCAGGAAACTGGAACTGGAACTGGAACGTGATAAACTCCAGATATTAAAGCAGGATACTGCAGCTTCAGTCCAGCCGGCCTTACGCCTGACTTCAGATCAGATATCAGCACTCAAAGATATTGAAGAATCAAATATTGCCCTTGAAACAGACATCTTCATGAAACAGAAGACCATCGAGGGCAGGCTCAAGCGTCTTGAAAATTATGTCAAGCGTGAAAAACTTGACCTGATGATTGACCGGATTGAATCAGAAGAAAAAAAGATATAGGTGAGAAGAATGTTTGAAACATCAGGGAGCACACGAAAATTCTTTGATAACCTGACCAGTTTTGAAACGAAAGCCGCCTCTCAGGTTCCAACCTTTGACCGGACACTGGACTCCTACTTTGATCGGAATTTTGAGTCCATTGTTGAGGAATGGGGCCTTATCACCGAGGCAGACCTGAATGAGTATGCACGACGGCTTGAGTTTCTCAGTTACGAGGTCGGCCGGCTCTATGCCGAGAAAGATATGCTGAGAAGCCAGGCAGATTCCATAGATAAGGCATTGAAAGAACTGGAGGGCGGAAAATGAGCATGGACAAATACCTGAACGCCTATCTTGACCGGCGAATGAAACTCATGATTGATGACTGGCAGCTTGCCACAACATCTGATATCAGGGATCTGTCGCAGCGGTTTCGTCAGGTAAAGCAGGAGGCAGAGAGCCTGAAGTCATTTGAGCGTGAGTCAAAGGACCGGATGGACCGGATGGAAGAACGGATCCGCACACTCAGGAGCCGGATGAAATGACGCTCATTGAAATACTCCTGATCATCCTCATCATTCTCATCGTCCTCTTCATGCTGTTCTGGTTCTTCCAGGGAACCACCGGGAGAATCTCTCTTCGAAGACCGGTTGAAAGCAGGGTGGATGAATACCTGGACCGGCGGTTTGCCCAGCTGGTTGAAGACTATGGAGTTGTCCGAAGGCCAAAACTGAACCGGTTCAAGGATGAGCGGGGATCTGCTCTTGATAATGATGCACAAAAGCTTGCAGAGATGAAGCAGTTTGAGAACGAGTTCTCAGAGAACCTCTCTGACCTTGAGGCACGACTTGATGCACTGGAAAGATCATTTGATTCGAAGAAATAAGGACAATCATTCATCAGGGGGGATGTTTCAGGCTCTGAAAAACCAGGTTACCCGGGTCAGAAAAGACAATGAACCCCCAATCCGGGATCCTGAATCCTTTTCCCGTTATGTCTGCGATCTCTGTCACAGCTCAGGCACTCTGTCCGGGCTGCGTCAGTGTGTCATCTGCGGGAGATGGGGATGCAGCTCCTGCTGGCATGATGAGTATTACCTGTGCAAATCCTGTGGCGGGATCATGAACCTGCTGTTACTTGAGGTTCCGGCCCGGGATTTGCCACATGAACCGGATCTCAAAACATCTCCACGGGATGAACTGACTGAAGATACCCCCTGATCTTTTCTTGCATACAAAACTGGATAGTTCAATAGTTCCCTGACCAGATGATATAG
This sequence comes from uncultured Methanospirillum sp., assembly GCA_964515765.1. Classification (GTDB taxonomy): domain Archaea; phylum Halobacteriota; class Methanomicrobia; order Methanomicrobiales; family Methanospirillaceae; genus Methanospirillum. The sequence goes on from CAZEWE010000030.1 coordinate 7,975, forward strand.
GAGATACCGGTCCGGAAGGTCTGTCGTGAAGAGCATAAAAATACCATCTCTTATCACATCTGTCGTCCAGAATGCGTTATCCGGACTGGAAAGGATGGAATTTACCCTGCTTGACCATTGTCCCCACTGCGGGGGAGAGGTCAGGTATCACGACAACCGGAAGAAGCGGTTTGCAACCATTATTGTTGACGGGGAGAAACGGATAATCAACGTCATCGTAACGAGATATTATTGTAAGGCATGTGGGCGGCTCTGTTATGCCATGGCTCCCTTTTATCCCAATACCAAGTTCGGATCCCCGGTCATTGATCTCTGCATGACTCTCGCACGGGTGCATCCCTTCAATCACAGTGCACGAATTCTTCAGGAGATGGGAGTTGTGGTTGACCGGGGAACCATCCGGAATTTCTTCTCCCGTGATATACCGGAGGTCAGCTATGCAAAAATATATGGACTGCCGATTCCGCTCTCAATATTTTATCTGTCAGATCTCTCATCAAGACGAAGGCAGTTAAGGCTGGTAACCCAGGAGGATGTCCTCAAAGTCTGTGGTTTTCCGTCCACAAAGGAACTTTTCCAGGAACCATAAATCCCCAGTCATTCCTCATCAGGTGCAGGAGCCTTCTGGCTGAAAAGCCGGACCATCTCCTGGAAACTATTCTCATAGTAATGTTCCCATTCCTCATGCTGATTGACCTTGGCAAGTATGGGCATCCCCCCCGGCTTTCCCGGATGATACCCGAACATCTGCTCAAGTTCTGCCTGCAGGGCATGCATCATGAGTGAGACCGGAATATCCATGGCACACCGGTCCTGACACTGGCCACAGTTGACACAGGAGTCAGCAATATGGGAGAACCTGATCAGATGAAACATCAGGGGCGGCGGAACTTCACCTGGTTTGACCAGCCAGGGTTTTTTTGTCTGACAGTCCTGGCAGAAGCATAACGGACAGGCATGAGAGCACTGGTAACATTTTATGCACCGGGATGTCTCCTCCATGACCCAGGTCAATCGTTCAAGCCCGGTCCCTATCTGTGAGAACATCTCCTTCCGGTTCCTTTCAGATATGGTCAGCATCGCTGCTTCAACCCGGGATCGTGCTTCAATTCCCTTCATATCAGCAGGAACAATGGTAATAAACCCGTCCTTTCTGGCATTATCCAAAAATGCCATCCCTTTTTTACTGCACACCTCAATAAACGTTGCCTGGTTCGAATATTCTCCAAACAGTCCCCAGGTCCCACAGACAACATCACACTGACGGGGAATCGGAGTATCACATCTCCGGCATGAATCACGTCTGCCAAACCCATGTTCCTCGATGATCTCGAGGGGATATTCATGAGTCACCTCACCGGAAGTTACAACAACCCTGCCATTCCTGATAAGAAACGAATCAACATGGTCCGGATTCAGGTCACAAACCTCCCTGATAAATGACCTGGTCCGTATCGGGGAAAATGTCCCGCTACAGTTCAGACCGATGAGATAGAGATCATCCCGGTCAAGTTTATTTCTCTTGACCAGTTCAACAATGACCTTTGCATCACACCCCTTGACAACCGCAGCTATCTTCATGCCGGGGTTTGCTTCCACTGCACTGACCACCCAGTCAGCGGTCAGAATGCTCCCACAGAACAGGGATCCGGAACAGGAGGGGAGTTCATCAGGATCAGTGAGGAGGACCGGCCGGGGATCGTATATATCTTCTCCCTCCTGCAGTGCACAGACCGCATCAACGGTGCCGGATGAGAGCAGGTACATAAGCAGACCGGTTACCGCTCCTCCTGATGCTGCATCTTCCCTGATGGAATCGTCAGTAGACCACCCGTACCACATCTGCCCGTTCATGCAGCCCCGTCACCCTCAAAGACCCGCTCAATAGCTACACAGATCGGTCGATATTCTGAAATATCAGGGCCTGCCTCCGGAACACCGCTCAGCCGGTTTAACGCCGCATCAAACAGGGACGGCATGAAGATCATCCCTTCTTTAATATCAGACACAACCCTGGCTTTGCAGGATAACTCACCTTTCCGTGACCTGACCCGTATCATATCCCCGTCTGAAATCCTGACTTTTACTGCATCGGCCGGATGAACCTCAATATATGCCTCATCAACCTCATCTTTCAGATTTTTACTTCTCCGGGTCATCGTCCCGGTATGCCAGTGCCAGATAACCCTGCCTGATGTCAGTCTGAACGGGTACCGGGAGTCAGGAAGTTCAGAGGGGGCCTTCCATTCAACCGGACAGAAGACTCCTTTCCCGTCAGAATGATAAAACCGATCAGAATAGAGAATTGCAGTGCCGGAATCATCCGGGGATGTGCATGGCCAGCATATCCCGTCAGGAAGACTGACCCGTTCAAAGGTCATCCCCTGGTACGGTTCACATACCGTCGTTATCTCCCTGAATATATCAGCCGGACTCTGATAGGGAAACTGCTGCTCATACCCCATCAGACAGGCGATTTCAGTTATAATCTGCCAGTCAGGTTTTGCAAGCACCGGTGGATCGACTGCCTTATGGAGCCGCTGTACCCGCCGTTCGGTATTGGTGACCGTTCCATCCTTTTCTGCATAGCAGGCGGCAGGAAGGACAACATGGGCATATTCACAGGTTTTGGTAAAGAAGATATCAGACACAACCAGGAAATCAAGATTTTTTATCGCATGCTCGACGGTATGCTGATCCGGCTCGGTCACCAGCGGATTCTCCCCGACCAGGATCATTGCTTTAATTCCGTCATGTTTCAAACCAGCCTTCTGAAACATCCGGTTGATGTCAAGACCGGTCCGTGCCGGTGCTATACTCTCTGGAAATTTCCAGGTCCGACCAATCTTCCGGTGAAAGACACTGTCGGTAACCGGCTGGTATCCGGGGAAGAAATCAGGCAGACAGCCCATATCACAGGCTCCCTGTACATTATTCTGGCCACGAAGAGCATTGACGCCGGTCCCTGGCCTTCCAATATTCCCGGTCAGCATCATCAGGTTGGCAATCGCCCTGACATTATTTACTCCTCCGGAGAGGTGAGATAGTCCCATTGCATACAGGACCGTGCACCGGTCTGCTGTTCCTATCCATTCAGCAGCCCTGATAAGGTCATCTCTTGACACACCGGTCAGAAGACTTACCTCCTGGGGAGTATACCGGTTTTGGAGGACCATTTTTTTCAGGGATTCATACTCACGGGTCCGGGAACTGATAAAGTCCTTATCTTCGAGCCCGTTTCGGATGATCTCGCCCATGATGCAGTTGAGAACAGCGACATCACTCCCGCTGTAGAACTGGAGAAACAGGTCGGCCTGGATTGCTGTCGGCGTATACCGGGGATCTGCATAGATAAATCTCCCCCCGGCAGCCTGGGCACGGACTATCTGCCTGCCAATGAGCGGGTGCTGCTCAAAAGTATTGGATCCCAGACAGAAGATACAATCAGATTTTCCAATATCAGGGATGGAATTTGTCATCACCCCTCTCCCAAATGAGAGGGAAAGACCGGTCATGGTCGCCTCATGACAGAGCCGGGCACAGTGATCCAGATTGTTTGTCTTTAAAACACCCCTGGCAAACTTCATCAGGACATAATTATCCTCATTGGAGCACCGGGCCGATGCCAGTACTCCAATCTCATCTGCAGTATATTCTTTGAGTTTTCTGGCAATCAGATGATAAACAGTCTCCCAGTCAGTCTCAACAAAGACATCGCCTTTTCGAACGAGCGGTTTTTTCAGCCTGTCCGGACTGTGTATAAACTGATGGCAGTAGGTACCCTTCGGACAGAGTTTTCCTTCATTCACCGGAGAGCGAATATTCGGGGTTGTTCCGGTTATTTTGCCATCCTGAACGATAAGATTCACACAACAACCGGTACCGCAGTACGGACAAATGGTCGGGACCTGGTTTATCATAGCAGTCAGGGTATCCTCAGCTACAGTCAGAGATAAATCCTTGCCTGTTTTTGAAAAATTTGATGATTTATGGTGGATGATACCATATGAATGAACCCTGTTACGCAAATAAAGACCATAGATGCGGCCTGCAGGTTTCGGTATCGAAAAAATGCCCTGGAGAAGGAAAATACTGCTTCCAAAGTATGTGTATGAATGGTAATTTGACCGATTACGGACAATACGGGCACGCAGGATTTATTGTCAGATAAAAGCCCCAAAACAAATCCACGAGAACAGATATTTCAGAAAAAAGGGTAGATAAAGCGAGTTAAATCTCTGAAAATGCCATGCACAAGATTCTGTTCGCAAGGATGATGACATCAGACGTTGCATTTGAGCTTATTCATACATTTACGAATTAATTTCGGTTTTTATCTCCGGGCCGAACATCCTGACACTTATATTTATCATGATTTATCATGAAATATAGGGGTCCGGAAGATAAGCTCATAGTTTTTACATTTTATAAAGAGTCAAGATAAAAACCACACTTTTCCCCCTTTTTTTTGGAAAAAATCTCGTATCGATTTCAGAACCTTTATCTATATTTTCTAACAACCTTTGTTCAGTCGATTTTAATCGATCAGGCTGGTGCGACAAATATGGCATTTGCAGTTCATGTAAACATGGAACGCTGTACCGGCTGCAACAATTGTGTGGTAGCATGTCCAGTGAATGCACTGGAATTATTCACGGTTAACCCGTCGAACACAGACAAGATCTACAAAGTCATCAATGGAGCGGCAATCTCCCTTGATGTCAAGTATGAACTCTGTGCAGGCTGTGGTATCTGTGTCGATGCATGCCCATACGATGTGATTCAGCTCTCTGGTCAACCACCCCAGGCTGTGGAAGCCTGAAGGGTCCGGAGAAAAAACAAGCGTTTCAGGAACAGAATTCGTGAACAACCGAGGTATCTTAATGTCTACACTGTTTCCTAAGTATTCCAAGACCGTTGATGGGTCTCAGGTTATAATGGAGCAGAGACTTCTCCAGCAGGTTAACAACCTCATCCTTGACAATGATATTTGTACCGGATGTGGTATCTGTGCAGAGGTCTGTCCCGAAGAAGCAATCGTTGTAGGGGCAGTCGGAGGAGTCCGGAGAGGACTTGTTGATGATGCTGCAAGCATTCGTGTCGATGAGACAAAATGTTCATACTGTGGTGTCTGTGTCATCATGTGTCCGTTCTCAGCTCTTGCTCTGAAAGTTGATGGCGAAGAACGTCTGCCAATCCTTGAAAAGGAAGGTTTCCCAACCTACGACAAGGGGACGGCAATCGACCAGGACAAATGTGTCCGGTGCAATATCTGTGAAGATGTCTGTCCCCGTGATGCAATCGACCGCGATGTCCCGCTCTTTGAAGGACAGGACAAAGAAGGTCTTGCAAAAGGACAGGGTATCAATCTCAAGGTTGAATTTGTGGTCGATGATGAGAAGTGTACCAAGTGTGGTATCTGTGGTAACCTTTGTGAAGCCATCAATGTGCTCCACAAGCCCTTCAGCCCTGAAAAGGGAAATGTTGAGGGTGAGGTTATCTGGGATGAGGCATACTGTGACGGATGTAATGTCTGTGCAGAAGCATGTCCATCTGAGGCAATCAAAGTTACCCGGACTGTTGTCGGACAGAAAAAACTTGGAAGCGTCAATATCATCGATGAAGACTGTTGTACCTGCCGCTGGTGTGCAGTAAACTGTCCAACCGAAGCAATTACCGTAAACAAGATCTTCGAGGGAGAGATCACCTTCCATGCAGAGAAGTGTCCGGGAGGATGTTCCACCTGTGTTGATGTATGCCCTGCAAATGCCATTTATCTCCCAACCCCAAAGCCTGCAAAGGACATGAAGGGCGTAGTAGAGGCAAATATTGCAGTAAATCCGGATTTCTGTATCCTGTGTGGAGCCTGTGTCCATGCATGTCCGGGTGAGGATATCATCTACCTCCGCCGTGACAGCGTGAAGATCAAGGGGAAAGAGACTGACCTCTTTAAGAAGATCAAGGCAAAACTCTTCACTCCGAGAACTTCCATGGTCAAAGAGCAGTCATCCCTGGCAGGTTCTGTTGAATTAAAGGCGGTAAGCCAGTAATAGAGGTGTCTTATGGCTGCAAAAACATACAACATTCCTGAACTGGACAAAAAACTTAACGACCGCCGGTACCATCTTGTCGATTCTAACCCTGAATTTACGAAAAATGTTCTGAAGACCAGCCGGACTATCGCAAACATGTGCTACCAGTGTGGTACCTGTACCGGTTCCTGTCCGTCAGCACCCCGGAGTTCATACCGGATTCGTCTCTTCATGAGACGGTGCGTCCTTGGTCTTGAGAATGAATCCCTGACTGACCCGGATCTCTGGCTCTGTACTACCTGTTATTCCTGTACAGACCGCTGCCCACGTGACATCGCTCCAACCGATGTTATTATGGCAATGAGAAACCTGGCCTTCAAGCGGGATATTGTTCCAAAAAATTTCCTGCAGACAGTTCAGCTTATCTATAACAGCGGTCACGGTGTGCCAAACAATGACGTCAACCGTGCTGCCCGTACAAAGCTTGGTCTTCCAGCGGATCCGCCGACAACCCATTCATATCCTGAATTTGTCAAAGGTATCCAGAAGATTATCGACCACTATGAACTGAAAGAGAATGCAGACAGAATTCTGAAGGGTGACTAAACGTGCACGAATACGCATTTTTCCTTGGGTGTATTGCACCAAACCGGTACCCGGGCTGTGAGGCGTCTGCCATTAAGACCAGTGAAAAGGTCGGTATCAAGCTTCTTCCGCTCAAGGGTGCCAGCTGTTGTCCTGCTCCCGGTGCATTCGGATCCATTGACCTGAATGTCTGGTACGCGATGGCAGCCCGGAACCTCGTCCTTGCAGAAGAGATGAAAAAGGATATTGCACTCATCTGCAACGGCTGTTACAAGTCAATCTGGGAAGTAAACCACATCCTCAAGCACAATGATGAACTTCGGGACAACACAAACGAAGTTCTTGCTGAGATTGACATGCAATTTAAGGGGTCCATTGATGTCTGGCATCTTGCAGAACTCTACTATGATGAGAAGATCTGTGGTGTCCAGAAGATCAAGGACAGTGTAACCACTCCTCTCACTGGTGCAAAGATTGCGGCCCACTACGGCTGTCACTTAATGAAGCCACAGAAAGAGAGACATTTTGGGGACACTGAAAACCCGATGTGGTTTGAAGAACTCATCGGAGCCCTTGGTTGTGAACCAGTTCAGTACCGGAACAAAATGCAGTGCTGTGGTGCCGGTGGCGGTGTCCGTGGATATGATATTGTTCATGCCCTTGACATCACCAATGAGAAACTCATCAACATTCAGGAAGTCGGAGCAGACGCAATTACAGAACTGTGTCCATTCTGTCAGCTCCAGTTTGACCGTGGTCAGATCGAGATCAAAGAGAAGTTTGGCGATGTGTACAACATCCCAGTTCTGCACTACAACGAACTTCTCGGTCTTGCCCAGGGTATGAGCCCGCAGGATCTTGCACTCGACCTGCATGCAATCGACTGCACGCCATTCCTGAAGAAGGTGCTTTAAGGAGGACAAAGATATGGCAGAAAATACTGAACCAAGAATCGGTGTCTTCCTGTGCCACTGTGGTACCAATATCGCCGGTTCCCTGTCGATTGATGATGTCGTCGATTACGCGAAGACACTTCCGTATGTAGCAATTGCAGATCAGTACCAGTACATGTGCTCAACTCCTGGTCAGAAGAAGATCGATGATGCAATCAAAGAACACAACCTGACCGGTGTTGTTGTTGCTGCATGTTCACCCCGTCTTCACGAACCAACCTTCCGTACCGCTACCAAGGAAGGAGGATTAAATCCATTCCGGTTCGAGATGGCAAACATCCGTGAACAGAACTCATGGGTTCACATGCACGGTATGTGGGACGAAGCAACTGAGAAGGCAAAGGACCAGGTCCGGATGGCTGTTGCAAAGGCAGCAAAGCTTGAAGACCTGATTCCAAAGAGTGTTCCTGTAGAGCACGCTGCAATGGTTGTCGGTGCCGGTGTCGGTGGTATGCAGGCAGCACTCGACCTTGCCAGCTCCGGAATTAAGACCTACCTGATTGAGGCAACCCCCACCATCGGTGGCCGTATGTCTCAGCTCGACAAGACGTTCCCAACCCTTGACTGTTCTCAGTGTATCCTGACACCAAAGATGGTGGATGTTGGTCGTCACCCGAACATCGAGATGATGACCTACACCGAAGTTGAGAAGGTTGAAGGATACATTGGTAACTTCGATATCACCCTTCGGAAGAAAGCCCGTGGTGTTCTGACTCCAACAGAAGCAACTGCCAAGGGAATCGTTGGTGGTGGCTGTAATGGTTGTGGAGACTGTACTGCAGTCTGTCCGGTCATCAAGCCAAACCCGTTCGAAATGGGAATGGCACCAAGAAAGGCAATCTACATCTACCATGCCCAGGTCATGCCCCTTATCTACACCGTCGACTTTGACTCCTGTGTCAAGTGTGGTCTGTGTGTAGAAGCCTGTGGTGATAAGAAGGCTATCGACCTTGAGATGCAGGACGAGTTCATCACTGTTAAAGTAGGAACAGCAGTCCTCGCAACCGGTTTCGATCTCATTCCAATCGAGGAAAAGAGAGAATGGGGATACAAGCGGTTTGACAACGTCATCTCTTCACTCGAATTCGAACGTCTTATCTGTGCATCCGGTCCAACCGGTGGTCACCTTATCCGTCCAAGTGATGGAAAGACACCCCAGGCTGTAGGATACATTCTGTGTGCAGGATCCCGTGACAATACCGGCGGCGTTGCCAAGGCATATTGTTCCCGGTTCTGTTGTATGTATTCCCTCAAGCATGCTCACCAGATGTACGAGAAGATCCCAGGGTGCAGGGTCTACCTCTTCTACATGGACATCAGATCTTTCGGAAAGGCATACGAAGAGTTCTACTACCGTATCCAGAACGAAGGTGCCAAGTTCATCCGTGGACGTGTTGCCAATGTGCTTGAAGATCCGGAGACAAAGAATCTGCACGTCTATGCTGAAGACACCCTTCTCGGTCGCCCGGTTGATATCGAAGTCGACATGGTCGTCCTTGCAGCAGCTATCGAGCCAAAGGAAGGAGCAAATGTCCTTCGGAAGAAGTTCGGAGTATCTGCATCCCAGGATGGCTGGATGCTTGAAGCACACCCGAAATTGAACCCCTGTGGAACTACCACTGCAGGAGTGTTCCTTGCCGGTGTCTGTCAGGGTCCAAAAGACATTCCAGATACCGTAGCACAGGCTGAAGGTGCAGCATCAGCAGCATCTATTCCAATCCACATGGGTCAGGTAGAACTTGAGCCATACTTTGCAATATGCGTTGAGGAGCTGTGTGCCGGTTGTGGAATGTGTGTCAACCTCTGTCCATACTCTGCACTCGCCCTTGGTGAGAAGGATGGCAGAACTGTTATGCAGGTCACTGAAGCCAAGTGTAAAGGTTGTGGAACCTGTGGAGGATTCTGTCCTGGTGGAGCAATTAAGATGCAGCACTTTACCACACCACAGATTGCCGCACAGATTGATGCATTCTTTGCAGGAGGGAACCAGTAATGGCAGACGAATGGAAACCACAGATTCTCGCTATCATCTGCAACTGGTGTTCTTACGCAGGTGCTGACCTTGCCGGTGGTGCCCGTATCCAGTACCCACCAGACATCAGAGCCATCAGAGTTATGTGTACCGGTCGTATTGACATGCTCTTCATCCTCAAGGCATTTGTTGAGGGTGCAGACGGTGTCCTCGTCTCCGGTTGTCACTTTGGTGACTGTCACTACCTTGAAGGAAACTACAAGGCAGCAAAGCGTATGTTCATGATCAAATCCCTGCTCAAGAATATTGGTCTTGATGACAAGCGTTTCCGTATGACCTTTGTCTCTGCATCTGAAGGTGCAAAGTGGGCAACGGTTATGGAAGACGTTATTGGGAAGGTCAAAGAACTTGGTCCCAGCCCGATCAAGGAATTCAAAAAATAAATATTTTTTTTACATCTACGGAAATTTCGGTAATCTTCTTCTTTCTTCTGAATATCAGATTATTGAATTTTTTACTCGTTGTCATATGACGGTGGGTCATAGGTTTTTTTACAACAAGTCCGGATTCGAACATTCGCTATTATTATTTGTTATTCAGAGCATATCCAATAGATACTAACCATAGAGCCGACGGTGATACAATTATGTATTGAGGCAACTAATGGTGATGTTTAGCATATGGTGATATACACGAACTTGCAATTTCTTTGAGGAGGCTGGGGAAATGAGCATAATTATTGAAGCTATTTACAAAAAGGGGGCATTTTATCCAACTGTACCAGTAGAGATGCCAGATAATACCAGGGTAAAACTTACACTAAAAAAGAATTTTTCTGACCTTATTGATATATATGCTGATTTTCCTATGAAAGAATCGGCAGATGCGATATTAGAGAATATAAGGAGAAGAAATTCATAAAATGAACTCCTGTGTGCTCGACACATCGGTTCTTATTAAGGGAATATTCCCACCAGTAAATAGTATTAACCAGAGAGTATATAATCGGGATTTAGACACCTATGAGAAATGTAAAACACTGATTCGACACTTGGAGTCTAATCACATTGAAATTTTCTTCCCACGTGCTGGACTCGTAGAATTGATCTGTGTTATTACCCGGATTGAAGATTCGAAAACCGCAGACATTGTATTTCAGTATGCTAATGAATTCTTCGTAATACTGGAGGAATCTTCGATATTTGATAGAGCTCTTTCAATAGCTCGAAGAACTGGGTGTTCTGGCTTTGATACCTACATGCTCGCCTCAGCTAGTTTACAGGATTGTTATCTATTTACAGATGATGCACAGATGTATACCTTCGCCAGGCAGGTCGGGATTCGTTCATATTTAATCCGGGACTCTTCAATAGAACTCTTATGCTCTCCTTTATAGGCAGATACTAGTTATCACCGATATAAATCTTCATTACCAATTCTGTCCCTTTTTTATGGTAACTAGAGAGGGCAGAAACGAAAATCCTCATCTCTTCTTCAGCGAATATTTTCAGTGATTTATTCTGGTTCGGACACAAATGAGGCACTGTATTTTTACCTCGGTCAATACTCTGCTCTTCGCTCTATTGAAACAACAACGAGTATCATGCTGGGTAATTACGAACAGAACACCGGAAGATCTCTTTTCAGGTACATAGAACGACGAATAATCTTTCCAATAGCCACTGGTTTATTATAAGTAATGAGGATTTTTCGACTTACTTTTCTAAATATTTAATCAATTTAAGATAATTTTTTGTTCAGGCAATCGACTATCATATACTGGATTACATTATTATATTATTAGATCAAAGTGAATGAATATACTCCTTCACTTTTGCTATTAGATTGAAGATTACAGGAGCCACCATGGTATGACAAACCCTGACAGATTATTCGAACTCCTCATCTCGCTCAATCCCTGGTGGAGTGGAATAACCCCGGAAACAGGGATAATCAGAGAGCAGTATCTTGACAGGATGAAAAAATTCATGGCAAGTCAGGAGATCCTGATACTGAATGGTGTCAGAAGGTCCGGAAAGACTACACTCCTGCTTCAGTTATTACATGAACTATTGAAAAGTGGAGATGTAGATCCAAAAAAAATACTGTTTGTCAGTTTTGATGAACCATTGATTTCCAGTCTCGAGGATCCAATCGACCAGGTCCTCACCCGGTATCATGCAGAAATCTGTCCTCATGAAGACGGGTACCTCTTTTTTGACGAGATCCAGCAGGTACCTGGATGGGAGAGATGGCTCAAAGCACTCTATGACCGGAAAAAATACAAGATCGTACTATCAGGCTCATCATCCCATCTTCTTGAAAGTAAAACTGCATCCCTCCTGAGCGGACGATATCTTCAGGTTCCGGTTTTTCCACTTACGTTTCCCGAGTTTCTTCAGTTCTCCAATATTGATACCCCGAATACACGTATCGATGAAGTACGGATGAAATATCACCTGATGGAACAGGTCAGGCACTACCTCAATATTGGCGGATTTCCCAGAATTGTACTTGAAAAGGATCCGCTGGTTCAAAAAGAACTATTAAAGGGATATTATGACAGTATCGTCTCTCGTGATATCATACTGAATGCACAGGTCAGACAGGTCAGAGTGATGCAGGATCTCTTATATGTCATGTTTTCATCTCTTTCATCCCCCTTTTCCTATCGGAAACTTGCTTCTCGTTTTTCTATTGATCCCGCTACCATTCGTGAATATATCGGCTATATTACTGATTCCCACCTGATGAGCGAACTCATGTTCTTCAGTTATTCAGTGAGTGCTCAGAACGTTAATGCAAAGAAGATATATTGTATTGATAACGGAATACGGAACGCAATATCCTTCCAATTTTCATCTGACACCGGGAAACTCGTAGAAAACACTGTATGGATTCACTTAAACTTGCTTGGAGTCCCCCTCTATTACTGGAAAGGTGATGGAGAGGTGGATTTTGTGATAAAACACACGGATAATTCTCTGACTGCCATGAACGTTACCTATACCGATGATATACCGGAACGTGAAATCCGGGCTCTTTCATTGTTTCAGAATGCCTTTTCAGAGAATATCCGGAGGCGTATTCTGATAACAAAGGACATCGAGAAAGAAGAAGAGGGTATCGAATATATCCCGCTCTGGAAGTGGCTCATTGGGGAGTATCGTCAGCATAAGCTCTGATATTTCCCCAGATCTGTTTTTTCGGCTAAACCCCTCTGCAAAGGGTAAGAATTCGTTTCTCCCCATCCGATTCAACCAGCGATGCATTCACCTCGATGG
>CAZEWE010000031.1:0-20545 GCA_964515765.1 uncultured Methanospirillum sp.
CGATCTGGGCATAAATGTTTGGGTTGTCTGAGGTCATCACTAGGCATTCTAATATATTGTTGGTCGGGTAATGAATACCCATCTGTTTGCTCACCGGAGAATAAGAAGGAGGAATGGTATGACTCTGATTACTAGTCCTAATCAGAAACCAGGATCCACGGTGAGGCAGGCCAATCAATTCGGATAATTATCAGGATAACCATGAAACCAATAAAAAACCCTGAAGAACCTCTGGCAATCTGGTCAGGTCAGGACCACATTGCAGGAGAAATTCATACCAGCGTGACCGCAATCATTCGTTCCGGAGGATGTTCCTGGAACCGGTGTAAGATATGCCAATACCGTCATGAACGATTCTCTGGAATCGAGAGACCTGAACTAACCAGACTGATGTATGCACAGATAAATCGCCTCAGGGAGCAGATTGAACAGATAAATCCACAGGTTGTGAAAGTATATACATCAGGAAGTTTTTTTGATCTCCAGGAGGTCCCGGAAGAGATCCAGGATCACCTTATTGAACTGGTGAAAGGAAGAACACTCATCGTTGAGTCACGATGTGACTACATCAATACAGAACAGATCTCCCGGCATGTTACGCATATCAGGGAGGGTGGAGAAGATGGCAATATTTACGTTGCCATCGGTCTTGAGACAACTTCAGACGAAATCAGGGAGAAATGTATCGATAAAGGCCTGCAGTATGCTGACTACCTGAAAACAGCAGAAGTAATACACAAAGCAGGCGGGAAAGTGAAGACATATCTCCTCCATAAACCACCATACCTGACTGAAAAAGAAGCGTATGATGATATGCATAAATCAATTCAGGAAATAATTCCAGTAACTGATCTCATCTCAATGAATCCATGTACAGTGCAACGAAATACACACCTTGAGACATTGTGGAAGCGACAGGCTTATCGCCCTCCATATCTCTGGAGTGTTGCATCAATTCTAGCTCAGTCCAATGCACATGTTACCTGTGATCCAATCGGAGGAGGACAGACAAGGGGCCCGCATAACTGTGGATCATGTGACAGTATGATTCTGGACGCCATCAGAGATTATAATCTGAACGCAGATCAGGAACTTATGCGATCAGTTATGGAGATGGATTGTAATTGTAAAAAAGAATGGGAATATGTAATGAACCAGGAACAACCCTGGTCCATGCCTCTAACCAGATAATTACTTATTTTGTAACTGATGGAGTTGATCAAGGAGCATAGGGAAAAATGCTCCGGCATCACTTACTACACCTATGGCCTGAGAGGTACCCCGATCCATTAACTTGGTGAGAGTTGATGGGTTTATATCAACACACACCGTCATCACATATGACGGGAGACAGTTGCCAACTGCTATTGAATGAAGCATGGTTGCAATCATAAGTACCATCCCAATCTCCGGGACATATTTTCTCATCTCATCCTGGGCAACCATCGCATCGGTAATCACATCAGGAAGCGGGCCGTCATCACGAATGGAACCGGCCAGGACATAGGGAACATTCTTTTTTATACATTCATACATTATCCCTGATCCCAAAACCCCTGTCTCTACTGCATTTCTGATTGATCCGGCACGCATGACCTCACTGATGGCATAGAGATGGTTCTTGTGCCCTGCTGATACCAGTTCACCTGACCGGATATTCATGCCAAGAGAAGTGCCAAAAATATTGAACTCAATATCATGGGTGGCAAGAGCATTTCCGGCAAAGAGAATGTCAATATACTCTTCTCTGAACATGGAAGCACAGGCTTCATCAGCACCGGTATGAATAATTGCAGGACCACCTACCAGGGCTACTTTTAACCCTTTTTTATGTGTATCCAGTATTTCCCTGGCAATTTTCCGGATGGTTGTCTCTGTCGGCCGTTCTGAAGATATAACGCCCCCCATGAATTCAAACTCCTCATGAGAACGGGAACGTTCCGGGGGTTTTATCTTCACACCATGCTCGCCGATGACGACGAGATCTCCTTTGTCCAGTTTTGACATCGGAGTGGCTTTCGCGGTTTTTTTATCCGGCGTAACAACGATCAGACAGTCCATCTCGATGTTCTCAACCGCAATCCATTCATCTCCGATACGGATCTGTGTCGGGTAATTTGTTGTTGAATAAAAGCCCTTCGGAACTATACGGTTCCCTTCTGCAGGGACCAGGGTGACATCTTCCGAATCAACAAGCCGTGCCCCATGCCGGTGAAGGGTACTGATGATCGCATCAAGATTTCCATTGTCGGTTCCGGTAATAAGAACTCTGGCATAACTGGTATCTGTTTTTCTCTTACCAACAGTAAATTCCAGGATCTCAAAGTCTCCACCCATATCAAGGATAGAGTCAAGAACATGTTCCATGATCCCAGAGTCAATTATATGCCCGTCGAGTTCGATCTCCCGGGATTCAGTCATACCTGAGACGTTAGATCGTAGCCCTATAAGAGAGTTGGTTGATCATCGGAACATTTCATCTGGTAAAGTAATTTTTCTGCATATTTTAGATCCTGTTGTGTGTTGATGTTCAGGGTCAGGAGAGGATCCAGGAGAAGAATTTGAATTTCTTCCTGTTCTTCATTTATCGTACTCCCGGTAAGGATATTCATCCCGACGGGTATACCCGGAAGATTATCTGAACCACACCCTTCCGGGTGGGGGGCCCATACTGAGCATGCCGGACAGCCAGACTCATGATATTGTTTCAAGACCAGCCTGATATGATCAGCAGTAATTCCAGGGAGGTCTGCACATATGGTCAGAAAAGGACCGGTAATTGCTAACTCACTGACAGCCTGAGCGATATCCTCCACATATCCTTTTCCATCAGTGCATATCCACAGAATGTCATGTATTCTGCAATAATTCGTGGTATATGGTGTAAGGGGAGAAACTATGACAACCGGTTCCAGATCTGCCATTTCTACTGCATTGAGAACATATGATAACAGGGGTTTGTCATGTATCCTGGCCAGGGCCTTTTCACCCATGCAAAGCCGGGATGCCCTGCCACCTGCCATTATGAGCGCAAACATTCAGAGACCTTCTCCAGTACATCAATAAAGCGGTCATTCTCTTCAACTGTCCGGATAGCGATACGAATACTGGATGGAAGACTAAAGGAACTACAATCCCGGACCAGTATTCCGTGTTTAAAAAAGAGATCGGAGATGTATTCAGCAGGCTTACCAGTTTCGATGAGGAGATAATTGGCACTTGCATCTGAACAGGACCATCCAAATGTACTTATGGTTTTTTTCAACCGGTTTTTCTCCCCGTGAATCATGTGGCGTGAGTACTCCAGATCATGATATTTTGTAAATGCAGAGAGAACAACCTTTTCTGCAAAAGCATTGACCGTCCAGGGAGGGCGCATGACCTCCATGGATGCAATAAGGTCTGGATCACCGATTCCATACCCGAACCTGATGCCTGGGATTGCAAAACTTTTCGTTAAAGAACGAAGAACAAACAATCCTGGCTCTCTGATATCTGATACTGACTGGGAGGGGTCAGAAAGGTCAATAAATGCTTCATCGATACACAGAATCTGATCAGAGTTATAATCAGAAAACCGTGATTTTATCTCCTCTTTTGGTATTAGGACTCCAGAGGGATTATCCGGATTACAAATGAATGAAAGAGATGCTTCCTTTTCAGATACTGCTTTTTTAGCACCGGTAAGTCGTGCAGATAATTCATACTCGGCAAAGGTGTGATCAGGGACAAAATATGTCTGGCTTTTATCCAGAACGGTATGACATAATGTCCGGATAACTTCTACCGAACCATTTCCGACCGTAATGTTTTCTGATTTACATCCATGATGACGGGCAATTGTCTCTTTTAATATCCAGTACTCATCATCAGGGTACCGGGTCAGTGCGTCTTCAGGTATGGATAGATCCAATTCCGGAGGGTATGGATTTATATTTGCGCTGAAATCAAGGATTCCTCTTTCAGTCCCCGAAATATATTTTGCTCTGCCCCCATGAACAGCACGAAGTTCAGATTTGTATCTCATCTGACAGCTCTTTCCTATTCATGAACACCGGATTGTTTACAGCTATCTATTTTGTCCACGAATAAATCGAAACCTTTATGTATTTATGAATTGTATTCTGTGTATCTCGTTGTGTCTGACTTTTGTCACCTCTATGTCAGACGTGTGACAGACATATGACCGACAGATGTCAGATCATGAGGCTTATGTATGAAGCGAATCACCATCCGGTTGCCTGAACAGCAGATAACACTGCTGGAGAAGATGGTTGAGGCGGGTGAATTTCCCACCGTCTCCGAGGCTATCAGGGATGCTGTACGTATGCTCATCGAAAAGCGGGCGACCAGAGTGCTCGCTGACAGTGATCAACTGTCATTTTAGACGTGAGGGGGATAAAAGTATGCAGAGTATCATCAATGCCGCAGTAATAAACGCGGAACGAGAAAAAGAACTCAAGAATATATCGCAGAACTATGATGACGACATGGATGGACAGCCACGGATCGTCATTATCGGGTGCGGTGGAGCTGGAAACAACACCATAAACCGTCTTCATCATATGGGTGTCTCCGGCGCTGAGACGATTGCCATTAACACTGACAAACAGCATCTGGACATGATTCAGGCAGACAAGCGGATCCTCATCGGAAAAAGCCTGACAAAAGGACTTGGGGCAGGGGGATATCCTGAAATCGGCAGAAAAGCTGCAGAAATGGCTCGTCCAACCTTAGAAAGTCTTCTTGAGTCCGTTGATCTCTGTTTTATCACTGCAGGTATGGGAGGGGGTACCGGAACAGGATCAGCACCGGCAGTCGCGCAGATAGCAAAAGAACAGGGAGCCATTGTTGTCGGTATGGTATCCTATCCGTTTGATGTCGAGAAGGCCAGACTCATCAGAGCTGAAGACGGACTTGAAGCCATGTCAAAGGCATGCGATTCAGTCATTCTTCTTGACAATAACCGGCTGAAAAGTTTTGTTCCAAATCTTCCACTTGCACAGTCTTTCTCAGTCATGGATCAGTTGATCGGTGAGACAGTAAAGGGAATTACTGAGACTATCACTGAAGCCTCACTCATTAACATCGATTATGCCGATGTCAGAGCAATCATGAGCAAGGGTGGAGTTGCAACCATGCTTGTCGGAGAGTCAAAACAACAGAATAAAGCAGAATCCGTTGTTCGTGAATGTCTCTCAAACCCGATGCTTGACATCGATTACCGTGGCGCAACCGGGGCATTGATCCACATCACCGGCGGTAGTGATCTGACGCTCATAGAATCCGAAGAGATCGCTTCCTCTCTGACCTATGAACTCGATCCACATGCCGATGTAATCTGGGGAGCCCGAATCCGCTCAGATATGGAAGGAAAAGTCCGTGTTCTTGCCATAATGACCGGAGTGAAAAATGGCGACACCATTGCCAAGCCAAAACAGCCCTACAAGGAAAAACTTGACAGGATTGAAGAACAAATCCGCTATCCTAAATCCCCCGACCTTGCGCGAATTAAACCCCGCTCAGCAGCTGCAGCAATGGATTATGCAAGCGGACCTGACATCATGTGGATGTAAAACACACCATAATACAACTGCCATAGACCTCAATATTGATTTCTTCTCTTTTTCTTTCTTGTTTCTCATTGCAAAAAGATGATTCAGGAATGTTTTCGAAGGTTTTTTGAACCTAAAATCTCTCAAATGTGAGTAGAATTAATTAGATCTCTCCAGGTAGAAAGTGGGGGGAGACATTAATTATAAAAATGATGCTGCCTTCTTAATAGTAGAAGGTCACACAGGATCCCTTCGCGATTTTATGAACGATGGGTCTCTTGTTTCAGAGCCTTTTGGTATTGGGAGTCGAACATACGTGGATCGTGTAGCGAACAAGAACTGTAGTCGAACAGATGAATGTTATTCCACTCTTTGCGGGTGGCAGGCATCCCTGATGGGAATCCTGAAGCGTTATCTATCTCTGATTCTGCCCGTTTTCACACGTCCTTTTGTACATACTACGTATTGCTCTTACGTATGTCCCATCTCTCGCACCGGTAGGGGATACCAGACGTGCCTTTTAATGCGAGGATTGGTTAAAGATGTTGAATGAACTGATTGATAAAAGAAAAGTTACTATCTCGGGATCTGAAGATCACAAGACAAAAAGAAATGAGTATAATGCTCAGGCCAGCCAGTTTGCCAGAGAGCGGAATACTCTGAATAATCAGACCCGTGAATGTGTTGAAGAAGCACAAAAGCACAAGGAACTCCGGGATCAGTTCAATAAGGAAGTTCAGGAACTTAAGGATAAGAGAAACGAGCTCAATGAACAGGCAAATGTCCTCTTTGGAGATATCGATGCTTTCAAGAAGGAACATGGCGGTATAAAAAGCCGGAGTATCAAGGAACTTCACAAGCAGATTGAACACCTTGAGTTCAGACAACAGACCGAAGTGTTCACGACTGAAAAAGAACGTGAACTCATTGAAAAGATCAAAGCCCTGAAAGAACAGCTTCGTGAGCAGGAAGCTGAGATTGAACAGAACAAAGAGATCAGGGAAAAGATAACGCTTGCAAAGGATCTCCGTCGTCAGGCATCTGAGATCCATGACCATGTTACCCAGCTGGCAGAAGACGCCCAGAAACACCACGACCTCATGGTCGAATGTTACCGGAAGGCAGATTCATCCCGTGAAAAGGCTGATGAAGCACACAAGAAATTCGTGGAAGCACAAGAAGCTGCCGACAACGAACACAAGCTCTTCATCGCCTGCCAGAAGGAACTCCGCGATTATGACAAGGTTATTGGCGGACTTCGCAAGAAGAACAAAAAGGTCAAGACCACAAAAGAGCAGAAAGAAGTCAGAAAGGAAGCAGAACAGATCTTCTCACAGTTTAAGGCCGGAGAAAAACTCACCACCGAAGACCTGCTCCTTCTTCAGCGTTCAAGACTTTTATAATCCAATTTTTCTTTTTTCAAAGAAGTCATTTATAGGGATGCAACCAATATCTTTGTAATGGGTTTCATCAGAACATTAGTCCTCAATATCGACCGCGATGATGATATAGGATTTAAAGCTTCCGTTGAAAGTCCGGTAATAGGCAGAGAGGCATGCCTTGATGCTGCAATTCGTCTTGCCCTTTCAGATCCTGAAGACTCAGATCTGAACGCAATATTCCAGGCGATCTCCACCTATGACAAACTTATTGCTGATGGAGAAGAGGCTGAAGTTGCAGTAATCGGAGGGAATCATTTCCGGTTTATTGAAGGTGACCGGAAGATTGCACGATTACTTGATGATGTTCTTTCACAGACGAATTGTAATCAGTGTATTCTTGTCACCGACGGCGGTGAAGACGAATATATACTTCCCATTATCCAGGGAAAAATTTCAGTCACATCTATTCAGCGTGTGGTTGTATCTCAGATGCCAAATCTCGAAGGGACCTATTACATCATAAAAAAACTCATCAGCGATCCAAAAATATCAAAAATTGTTCTGGTACTGCCAGGTCTTACTCTTCTGCTCTATGCAATAAGCTATGCAGTAAACAGACCGGAAATCGCAACAATAGTGATAGCAGGATGCGTTGGAGGATATTTACTATACAAAGGATTTTCACTTGATGAGGTAGTCCGGAGTGAAGTAATTGATCTCAGAACGACTCTTTACAGGGGAAGGTTCTCATTTGTTACCTACATCGGGGGCTTAATTTTCGCCATTATCGGAGTGATGGAGGGAACTTCAGCCCTTACCAGTTACTGGGACGGGAGCGGGATATTTCCGATGGCCATCATATTCCTGTGGGGAGCGGTAGCCTGGTTCACTCTTGCGGCTATTACTACTTCACTTGGATCAATTATCGATAGTTTCCTCTATGAACGGGAGAGTCTCTCACGCGCAGTAATATTTTCCTATTTTATCAGCGCAATAGGAGTCCTGGCCTTTGGAGGAATGAGTTACACGCTTTCAAATCTTAATCTCTCCCAATTCCCAATCGCCCCGGATCTGGGGATAACATACATTATTCAGGGTGCTATTGGCGGACTAATCTGTGCATTTGTGGGAATTATTCTTCAGCACTTTATATCCATATGGGCACATAATAAAAATGAAGTGATTACTTTCTTATAATTACTTTTTATTACGAAAACCCTGTTTTTTAGTGTAAGAGACATCTATAAATTCTCATCCGTCTCTTTTGACCATATCAGATCTCATGGAGGGCTGATTATGGGGAATCTAAATAATTGTCTAAAATTTCTTATTCTCTTTCTTGCAATAACCGGACTCCTGGGCGTGCAGGTATCTGCTATTACAGCTGATGCACGGATCGGACCGGTTCAAGGAACAGTGCCTTTGAACGTTATGTTTACTGATTCATCAGATGGAAAACCGATTGAGTGGCATTGGGACTTTGGTGACGGTTACACTGGTGATGGACCACGGACCATGCATACCTACATGGCACCTGGAACTTACACAGTAACCCTTCTTGTACTGGATGCACAGGGAATATCAGATACGGCTACTTTTAATCAAATAATTACTGTCTCTGCCAACCCATTCATGCCAGTTATGCCAATGAATGTTCCTTCATTTTCTGCTGATTTTACCGGAGGACCTCAGTCTGGACCGGCACCCCTTGCAGTTTCTTTTGCTGACCTCTCAAAAGGTGGTCCAAAGACCTGGGTATGGGATTTCGGAGATGGAACAACATCTATAGATCAAAATCCGGTTCATATCTATTCATCACCGGGAACATATACCGTTACTTTGAAAATTGCCAAGGATTCAAGCACAGGGATGAAGGAGAGGAAAAATTACATTTCAGTGACTCAGGGAACTGGTGTCCCAGAGCAACAGGTTGTAAGTTCCGCATCCGTTTCTGCCTCAACGGAAGAGATACCAGTACAGAGTGTTAGCACACCAGGAAGTGAGTCATCAGAATATGCTTTTATGATGGAACCCACAACAGAGGAAACAGTTGCCTGTCAGTCAGGTTTATCTCTGACTACTGAATCAGAGACGATCCAACCTGGTGAAGATTTTATGATCACTGTCAATGGAAATCCTCTGGAAAAAGTGTATTTCTGGTTATCATCTGATGAAGTAATCTCATCAGAGGGTGCGATGTATCCGATAATTATGGATAATGAGATGGTTTTTGATGATCAGGGAGGTCCGTTTTCGATTGGTTCATTTATTCCGGATACCGGAGCAGATCAATCAATTTCTGATCTGATTATTAATAATCAATCTGAATATGCAACCGGTTTATATGGTATGGTGGCTCTGGACAAAAACGGGGAACACACCATTACGATTCAGGCAAACCAGGCATCTCCTGGAGTATACATAGCCAATGCGATATCTGGAGAAATGGAAAATGATGATGGATGTGTATCTCAATTGCAGGTAACAATCCTGCCATAATACATTTTAAGCGGGTGATGTAATACTCATGAGTAATATTCTGAAGAGGTGATTTTCTATGAAAACAATAAAAATAATTCAGTTAACCGGGGTAATTGCATGTATTCTCCTTATGACCATCTGGTATGCAGCAGCATTCTCGATGTCGTCTGGGGTTTCCTCTACAAGTTCATCTGGTGGGTTTTCTTCTTCAAGCAGTACTTCAAGTGATCTTGGATTTAGTTCATCAACACTTGTGATGACAGGAGGAACACCATCAAAACCGGCAACCTCTCCAACTCCTGCCGGCGGTCCGGGAACTATCCCGGCAAATGAGGTAATCCCTCCGCAATGGCAACCAGGTACACGATCAGGGACATTTTTTGATCCTGTAACACAGACGAGCTGGTTCTTTGATAATGTCCTTCAGAAATTTTATACCCCAACCTATGGGTGGTTTTTAGTCACACAGTTCACAAAAGAAGGAAAGGTTTACGCACAATTTTACTATGATCCTAAATCGGGTGTTTTCAGGGACATGAAATCCGGTGCAACAATCATGACCACGGCTGGTGCAACACCACCTTCAGGCCCATCCGGACAACCTGGGCAGCAAACAGGATCTACACAACCTTCCGGACAGACCCCGTCTCCATATACCGGTGCTACTCCCATAGTTGCAGCAGGTCAGCCACCCACTAGTACTCCATCTTCTTCCACTCACCCATGCAGGATTGTTTGTGTTTCCTGTCCTTCTGGATTCTGTGATGACTGTAACCAGAATGGAGTATGTGATGATTCGGAGTCATCAGGAACGCCCGTAGTTGCCGGATCTGAGCCTCAAACACAGACCGGCGGAGTAAGTGAACAACCCCAGGAACCAATCCAGATTAATCTGCCTGTTACGCCGGGAGTTACACCAGGAGTATCTGCCGAAGGAGGTTTGAGCGAGGATCCGCAATCGACCATCTATTATCAGGTCGTATTACCACAGAGCGGTATTCGTCCAATAGTTGCATGTGATCCATACCAGGACTGTGAATACTGCCTTGATATTGACGATGATGGCGCATGCACTCTTCTGGACTATGCAATCATACTTTGTAAAGAGAAGTGGGGTCTTGATTACATGGGAAGCAGGGATAATATCTGTGATAGTGATGTTCTTTTGATCATGGATTGCTCTGAACCATCAGGATGTACTGTTGCAGAGTTCTGCAGAGATGTCGATGGTGATGGTCTCTGCGATGAAGATGCAGGAGCAGGAGAACAACTGTAACTCTCTTTTTCTCTTTTTCTTCTCAAAATTCCATAATCTCATTTTCACGAGTATTTATTACCCCACACATAAATCATGAATACATGAACATCCTTCATCGATTTCTATCAGAAAACAGAAATAGAACGAATGTGTCACGGTTTACAGGTTTTGTAAAAATTTTTATTTTTTTATATATCGGACTTATTCTCATTGAACCCGCGTTCGGTGCAGGACAGGCGTACACCATTGGAGATGTCATTCTCAAAACTGATCAGTTAAGAAATCTGACCGGAGCTGATGGATCAGGTATAGGGGTTGGAGTCATTTCAAATGGTGCGGGAGGGCTTATGCAGGCTCAGCAGTCTGGCGATCTTCCCGAAAATGTGATGGTCCTCATGAATGGAAGAGGAAGTGAAGGAACAGCGATGATGGAGATCATCCATGACATCGCTCCTGGTGCACCACTGCTCTATCATGATTTTGGTGGAGGAGCACAGAATGACTTTATTTATGCAATAGAATCTCTCATCGATGCAGGTGCCAGAATTATTGTAGATGATGTAGGATTTTTACAAGTCCCTTATTTTGAGGATGGGTATACTGCTGAAAATTTAAACCGGATACTTGATGAGCATCCAGAAGTGATTATCGTCAGTGCTGCGGGAAATAATGCAGAAATACACTACCAGGCAAAATTTTCTGATGATGGTTTTGGGTATCACTCATTTGACGGGATGAGAGGTATCCCCATTGCTATACAGCCAGGAGGAATGTTTACTGCATTTTTACAATGGGATGATATGTATGGAAGTTCTTCAAATGATTATAACCTGTATCTTGAAGAGAATGGGGAACTGATTGCTCTGAGTGAACGTCCCCAGGATGGAACTACCCTTCCTGAAGAAAAATTCACCTATATGAATGACGGCAACAGCCTGGTGCAGGGTGAACTCAGGATAAAAAAAGAGAATCCTTCAGCTGAAGATAAAAATATTGAAATTTTCATAAACGCCCAGAAAGATAAGGTATACATAACCCGGGACCATCTGGTTATTGAAGATTCTATTATCGGGCAGGCAGCAGTCCCCAAAGTATTATCGGTAGCTGCAATATCACCTGAGAAAGTAAACGCTATCGAAAGATACTCGTCACAGGGTTTTGTGACCATATCATATCCGGAAAATGCTGTGAGACAAAAACCAGATATTACCGGAATTAATAATATTGCCGTTTCCGGTGCTGGTGGATTTCCAAAAACATTCCCCGGTACTAGTGCTGCTGCTCCTCATATTGCAGGATTGCTGGCCCTTGAATGGAGTCTTTTCCCAGCAATCCCGGCTGATGATATGAGGGAGGCCCTGCTTTCAACAACTCTCGAACTTGGAGAACCTGGGTGGGACCCGGCTTTTGGATATGGGCTTCCGGATGCAATAAAAATGTATGAAAAATTACAGGGGTTCACTCCAGAAAATCCCCTTGATTCATCACTGGCACAAAAACCGATTCAAGCTATGCAGTCCATGATGGAACCTCCGGTTATGCTATCTGGTTCTGGAGAGATTACAGGGCCTGTGATCATCACGTCTCCTGGAACCTACACTCTTGGAAAAGATATCTCTCATTCGGCCGGATCAATCATTACTATCATGTCTTCTGATGTTATCATTCAGGGTGGAGGTAAAAGAATTGAAGGATTAAGTGTCCAGTTTATCGATAATACTCCGATTGATCAGAATGCAATCCTTATCCAGTCCCCGGACTCTGGAAAACTGAAAAATGTGGTAATCAGGGATATGGTAATTGAAGGCACAACTAATGCCATTATAGGAAAACAACTGGATCAACTACACATTGATGGCTGCACTCTTTCACACAACGCAATTGGAATCGGCCTGTATGGATCGGATAATGGCCTTATCGAAAACTGTCTCCTATCTGGTAATTCATATAAAGGCCTGGCAATCAAAGATGGTTCATCTGATAATCTGGTCAAAGGAAATACCATAGAGAAAAACCTTTATGGAATCGATACGATTGGAAGTGTGAATACAATCCTTGAAGACAATATTATCCGAGACAACCGAAGGGAGGATGTATACACCCCGAAAGAGTCTGCACCAGCAATTGTTCCACCCGTCATCCCTACGGGAGTAATCCCCTGTCCCGATTTAAATTATGATGGAATATGCGATGATCCAAATGGTACTCCTGAACCAACGAAAGCACCAACGACTTCATCAGTTCCATTTTCCTATTCAGAAGAAATCTCGATGACAACAATCTATTCATATCCGACATATTATCCGACGTACCATCCGACACATTACCCAACACCATATCCGACCCATTGTTCATACTGTTAAATTTCTAAAATTTAATATTATTTTTTTATATAATCCAATTTTAGTATTTTCTTTCCAAAACTTCATATCCACAGCATTCAAGATAACTCAATCATGGTGTGGCATGTATGAATAAAAGGAGACAATTTTTAATTTTGGTTGTGCTCTTATGCACAATCGGATTCAATATTCCGGGACTGGCTGAAGAGGCTGATCCCACCCTTATGGAGAGTGGTGTTTCAGAATTTAGTAATCCTATTCAAAATTCAATCTTTTCACTTTCTAATTCTGTTCCCCCCCTCAAATATTCCATGGGCAATACGTTTCAAAAGATTTTGGCAGAAAAAAATGCAGTCATTATTCCGGTTCCAATTTCATTCGGGCCATTGGGAGTAAACAGGATTGAAATTATCGTCCCAAATCATTGGAAAAAGGGGGTACGGGTAGGGACTTTTTATGATCAATTCCTGGGTATAACCTGGGTATATGACAGAAATCTCCAAACCTGTTTTTCTCCGGAAAAGGGATGGGTTTTGGTAACAGAGTATTCAACGGAGAGAATTCCTCTCGCGCAATACTATTTTGATATGGATAGAAAGATCCTCTTCGATATCCGTACCGGACTACCATTAACAGGAGGAACTCCTGGTGAAGCAAGCCCTTCACCAAATACTGCAGCCCAGACCGCAACTGAGCCTGAACCAACCGGGTTACCGGTAGTAACTTCCACTGGCGGACCTGCACAGACAGATCAATGTATTACTGAATGTTCAGTATGTCCATCCGGGTTCTGCCATGACTGCAACGGGAATGGGATTTGTGACGAAGAGGAAGAAACAACACCTGTGTCACAACCAACACAGAGTCAAAGTCTCCCTTCCCCGCAGATTACACAGACATCATCTCAACCACCAGTCTATACACCCAAACCCACACAAAGTCCACAAATCATTTCCGTGCAGACTCAAATGCCTGTGCAAACTCCATATGTGACAAGCACAAAGACGCCAACATTAACAATAACTCCAACTCCGACTCAAACAATTCAGTCTATCAGTGAACAACCACAGGTACCTATACAACCAACTCAGCCACCACAACCAGGTCCGACAGAATCAGAATTAAGTGAAGAGCCGCAGGCACCCATTCAGATCAGTCTGATTCCGGATATATTCGAAGAAGATACAACAGATCAACCAGATGACAGTGACAGTATAAGCGAAACTCCGCAGAGCACTATCCTGTATTATCAGTTACCAAAAGGGAAAGGGCCGTTTAAAGTTATACTTTGTCCAATTGGCGGTGATTGTATCTATTGCATAGATGAAAATGAAAATAAGATATGTGATATATCCGAATGTTATCTCATTATTTGTGATAATCCGGATGAATGTAATTACTGCATAGACTGCGATCGGGATATGGTGTGTGATCTGGATAAAATGATAATCAGAAATTGTTATCCTGATGAACCATGTGAAGAGATAGATTACTGTGTTGACAAAAACCAGAATTTCAGGTGCGATTCTGACGAGAATGTTGAGGAGGTTGAAGAGGATTTGGATAATTATCCCATTATTTCAGACTGGGGATCAATATCCTGGAACTAACAAATCCCTTTACTTTTTAACCTTTAGGTAAACTCTCAAATAGTACGACTCAGAACAAAACTCATTTAGGAAAAGGGGAAACTATGACAGAAACATGGAAAATGATTCCAAAGAAATTGATTATTTTAACTAGTCTTTTTTTGATTATTCTCATATGTCTTTTCAGCAATCCGGTTACCGCTGCAGGATCAGTCCATACCGCTGGCGATAATGTATTAAAAACAGATCAACTGAGAAATACTACCAATGCTGATGGAACCGGAGTTATTGTCGGAGTAATATCCAATGGAGTCAAGGGACTGGCAGATGCTCAAAGCCTGGGCGATCTGCCGGAAGACCTCATAGTATTAAAAGAAGGTAAAAAAGCTGAGGGAACCGCCATGATGGAGATTATTCATGATATTGCTCCCGGGGCTACTCTTCTGTATCATGATTTTGGTGGGGGCAGAGAAGAGAAATTCATAGAAGCATTTCAAAATCTCGTCAATGCCGGAGCCACAATCATTGTTGAGGATGTGTTTAATTATGAAGTTCCTTATTTTGAAGACGGGAATATTGCACAGGAAATATCCAGGATCATTGATGAAAACCCGGATGTCCTGATTATTAGTTCGGCAGGAAATACTGCAAACAACCATTATCAGGGGATTTTTACAGACGGTGGCGAAGGTTATCATTCATTTAATGGGTCTACCGGAATACCCCTTGAGATTCAGTCTGGAGGAAGGGTGAAATTACATTTACAATGGGATGATCCGTATTCAGCAGCATCGAATGATTTTGATCTCTTCATTCATGACCTGCAGAGTGACTCAGATGTTGCCATTGGAAACAAGGTTCAGACTGGAGAAGAAAAACCCTATGAAAAGATTGATTATCAGAATGTGGGAGATAAGGTCCAGAAAGCAGAGGTTCGAATACGGGCAAAAGAGGGTAAAGGACAAGGATCTCATCTTGAACTTCTCCTCGATACGGATGCAGCACGGGTCGTTGTTGGAAAAGAATATTTAACTCCTGATGATTCTATCATTGGTTGGGCTGCTCTCCCGAATGTGATTTCAGTTGCAGCAGTCTCTGCAGATAATCAAAAAATTCAGGAATTTTCCTCTCAGGGTACTGTAACGATTGCTCATCCTGTGCCTGATGTCAGAGAAAAACCAGAGATTACCGGTGTTGACGGAGTTAGTGTTACCGGGTCTGGTGATTTTCAAACGCCATTCACCGGAACAAGTGCGGCGGCTCCCCATATTGCAGGGCTACTTGCACTCGTGAAAAGTCTGTATCCATCAGTCCCGAATACTGAACTCCGGGACGCCCTCCTGAACAGTGCAACAGATTTAGGATCTCCCGGATGGGATGCCATTTATGGGCATGGGCTTGCAGATGCTCTCTCACTTCATGCCTATCTACAGGAAGAAGGAAAAACCACAGAAATTTCTGATACAAATCAGACACCAGTCATACCGGAAATTATTATACCCTCAGAGCAGGTTCCTTCGAACGAATTTGTACTCACTGAACCGGCTGTTCTCTCAAAATCCGGATCTTATGTACTGGGTGATGACATCATCGACTTTTCTGAGTCAATTCTGACAATTACCGGATCAGATATCAATATTGATGGAAATGGTCACTCTATATCCGGTATTTCAATCAGGTTTGGAACAGAAGCACCGGTTTTACAGACCGGGATACTCATCTGGTCTCCTGAAAACAAAGTGGTATCAAATATTTCAATTAAAAATCTGAACGTTACCGGTACATATGCAGGGATTTCAGCAAAAGGAGTTCAGAACCTGTTTATTGACTCATGTGGCCTTACATATAATAACAGGGGACTTGATCTTTCCAATACCAAAAATATCCAAATTCAAAAATCAGTAGCCATGGGTAACGGATTTGCGGGAATTCATGCAGATGCCAGTTCAACAGAGATATCCATCGAAGAAAACCAGATAATTAAGAACCTGTATGGTATCGTTCTGGATGGATCCTCACTTTGTAGGGTACAGAAAAATCTGGTCACAGATAATTACTATGACGGTATCAAACTGGATCATGGTGTGAGTCTTGCACAAGTAGATAACAATCTTTGTGCGGGAAATAAGAATGGAGGAATAACCCTGTTATCCGGGCATAAAAACTCCATCACGAACAACACCTGCCAGATGAATAATCCTTCAGGTATACTGCTTTCCGAGTGTTCTGAAAACACCATTTCAGGAAACCGTCTGGTGAAGAATGTCCGTGGATTAAATGCCTACTATTCAGACAATAATGTCATATCCCATAATGAAATCGTCGGAAATGATGCAACGGGTATCATGCTTCAACCATCCGGACATAACAGCATATCAGATAACCGGATAATTGCAAATTTTGCTGAAGGAATTTTGATCACCAATGCAGTGGGGTCAGATCAAATGAATCGTATTGTTAACAATTATCTTGAAAACTTCCAGAACGTTCGGATTCAGGAAGGCGGGAGACCCAATTACCAGTGGAATGACCCAATGACAACGGCAACGAACATTATCGGAGGAGCTGTGAAAGGCGGTAATGTCTGGTCACTTCCGGATGGGAAAGGCTATTCCCAGACATGTCAGGATAAAAATACGGATGGTATTTGCGATCTGCCCTTTACGGTTTTTGCCGGAAATGCAGATGAACTCCCACTCAGGTATACCGGAGAGTCATTATCCCCGGCTGTCCTGGCCGAACTTGGTCCTCTTCCCGAACCTAAAACTGCTGAAGATTTTGTAACGAGAGGAAAAATTCTGATGGGTAGCAGCGATTACACCGGGGCACTAGTTGCATATGAACAGGCAATTGCTCTTTCTCCAACTAATTATCAGGCATGGCGGGACAAGGCCCTCTGTCTGAAGGAACTCAAACGATTTGATGAAGCAATGCAGGCTCTGAATACTATCCTGCCCATTTATAAAGAGAAACCTGAACTCTGGTCTACTGCAGGAGATATTCTCCTCGTAGATATGCAAAAATATGCTGAATCAATCCCGTTTTTTGAAAAAGCCATAACGCTGGATAGTCAGGATACCCATTCACTGGTCAACCTGGCTTTTGCCTATGATAAAACAGGTCAACCCGACCGTGCTTTAGAGTTATACCGTCAGGCTTTGGATATTAACCCCTCACTCACGGATGCGTGGAATAAAGCAGGTAATATTCTCACTCGCGCAGGACAATTTGAGGACGCTGTGAGTATGTACGACAAAGGCCTCTCCATTGACCCGGGAAGTGCATTTATCCTTAATAATAAAGGATATTCTCTCTATTTAGCTGGGAAATACCCAGAAGCAGTTGAATCACTTGAGAAAGCCGTTATTCTGGATCCTAAATATAAATCTGCCTGGAAAAACCTGGGAGACGTATTCAAAGCTATGGGTAGAATTGCGGAATCAGAAAGAGCATATGCCAATGCTGTCTGATTGATCAGCATTCCAGAATACTTTTTTACAAGGAGTACTGATTTCAATACATGAAGCGGATTACCGTTTTCATGGTAAGTGTTTGTATCATGGTTCTCTCTCTGGTAGCGACTGGATCAGCATGGTATTCATCCAGCTATTCTTCTCAATATCAGGCATCCTCAGGATGTGCATGGGATCCATGGTTCGGAACACAGTGTGGATATTCTCAGAGTTACAGCCAACAGTCGAGCACCTCATATGGAGGATACTATCCATGGGGAGGAGGATGGGGAGGTAGTTATTACAGTTCCTACTCTTCATGGGACTTTGGAAGCTGGGGATTCTGGGCGAATGGAACACAGATTGAGGATGTTACCGGAGTGTGGGAAACAGATCTTCTCGGGGAGATGAATCTGAAGCTGACCGGAGACGACATCATCCGTGGTTCATACATGAATGGTGAAAACCAGGGATACATCCAGGGTAATTTCAGTTACTCAAATGAAACATTACCGGCAATGGATGGAATCTGGTGGGAAGAACCAACATACCAGCCCCCGTATTCAGCAGGCGTAATGGAGATTACGTTCCTGAACTCTACTGCTCTGGAAGGTATATTCTCCTACTCTGATGGAACATGGGGACCGTTCACCGGAATGAAGGTTAGTGGCAACCTCACCGAAGAGACTGAGGCAATGCTTCTTGAAATGCCAGAAGTGAACTGGACCCTTAACTACGATGAACAGAAGGATTATCTCGTCAGCAATCAGCCGGAAGAAAACCCGGTGATGCAGCCTGGTGAGGAATCTACTGTTTAAATTTTTTCCTTTTTTGAAAAACCACAAATAGTATATATCTCAAATTTTCTATTCGCAACCAGTGAGTGTACTTATCATTACTAACTACGATTAGAATTTTCTTCTCGCAATACCCGTTTTTATGTACGAGTTATCTCCCGGTTTTTAGCATGACACTATAAATATAATGATAACGTAACCTCTCCTTAATTACACATTTGAACGGGTGAATAAAATGGGAAGGCAGGGAACTGATGATAACATGGATACAGCGGGATATGGTCTCCTCCAATCTGAAATAAGAAAGGTAATTGAATTTCATAAATCCGGTTTATCAGATACCAGGATTGATACAAGCAGGATGTCTGATGATGAGAGTGGGATTGGATCTCTCTTTAACGAAATTCTGGATCAATATCAGAATAATCTTGCAGGGATTCGTGACTCATTAGGATCTATTCAGAAAGGAGATTTTCATACAGAAGTAACAAAACTACCAGGAAAATTCGCTGATATTACAGAAACCATAGATACCATTCGTTCCAGCCTTTTCATGCTGGAAAAAGATATTGCCCGGTTTTCAAATGCATTTGATCAGGGTGATCTGACACTTCGAATAGATATTGCAAAATACCGGGGGGGTTTTGCAGATATTGTCGAGCATCTGGATCAGGGAGTTGAAGCAATTAATGTTCCCATCCGTCTGGCATCAATCGGAATTGCTGATTTTGCCGAAGGGAAAATACCAGACATCAATGATGAAACACAGTTTAAAGGTGATTTCAGGAAACTAATCCAGAACTTAAACCAGATTGTTCAGGTCTCCAAAATGCGGGGAGAAGATATTAATACCCTGATCAGATCGGCTGAAGAAGGGATTCTGGACGCCCGGGCAGATCCCACAAAATATCCCGGATATCATGGAAACATGCTTGCAGGGATGAATAAGATCCTGGATGCATACATCAGCCCCATTAATGTTTCTGCAGAATACATCGACAGAATCAGTAAGGGAGATGTACCTCCGAAAATTACTGATGCATACCGGGGTGATTTCAATGAGATTAAGAATAATCTAAATGCTCTCATTGATGTTGTCCACATGAGAAATGCAGATATCAACATGCTTATTCAGGCTGCTCTGGATGGGAAACTGGACTTCAGAGCAGATCCTTCAAAATACCCTGGTGAAAACGGGAGGATGATTGAAGGAATCAATAAGATGCTTGATGCATATCTTGGCCCTCTGAATGTTTCAGCAGAATATATTGACCGTATCAGCAAGGGAGACACTCCGCCAAAGATCACTGATGAATATCGGGGAGACTTTAACGAAATTAAAAACAACCTCAATAACCTGATAGATGTTATTCTACTAAGAGCCTCTGACATTAAACTTCTCGCGAATGCAGGTCTTGAAGGAAAACTGGATGTACGGGCAGATCCTTCCAAATATACCGGATATCATGGAAAGATGATTGAATCCGTGAATAGCATGCTCGATGCATATATTGGGCCGATTAACGTTTCTGCTGAATATATAGACAGGATAAGTAAGGGAGACATTCCACCAAAGATCACTGAGGACTATCGGGGAGATTTCAATGAGATCAAAAATAACCTCAACGCTCTCATTGATGTTGTCCATATGAGAAACGATGACATCAGGATGCTCATTGATGCAGCAAT
>CAZEWE010000032.1:0-20513 GCA_964515765.1 uncultured Methanospirillum sp.
AACACGTTTAAAAATTATAAGAACTGCCTGATTCAGGATAAAAATTCTATGAACACCTGGAATGCCAGCGATGAAATAAATTCTTCTCCTCTTCATCGTGCTGGAAATTACTGGAGTGATCCTGATGAAGCGGGATTTTCTGATTTGTGTACCGCTGATGTGAATGGGTATTGTACAGACCCATATATCATACAATCAAACAATATTGACTATCACCCCCTTTCTGCACAAGGTCCCATGTATACATTATCCATGAATACCGACCTGAACCAGAATGGCCGGGAAGATCTTCAGGATGTGGTAACCTATATGAATAAGATCTCATCTGGTGATACCGGCTCACTGTATGATTTCAGTGGCGATGGGAGGATAAACCTGAATGATGTAGTTTCGCTATTTCATATAATAATAAAGAAATAAAAATAAATGCCACAGATATTTTCTAAATGATTGTAAATTTTGTAATATTATCAAAAAATACTCAATTTTTAAACGTAAAAATCAATAGAAACTATTTTTTATTGAGATGCTGAAGTTTGGAAGCACAACAGTCAGAGTATTTAAAATCGAGGAACGATATGGAGGGAAAATTATTAAAATGGGGAAATTTTTTCATGATTTTCTGTAGGGGGCTTCATTAGTGACTTCCTGTGAAGATAATCCAGGTTGTATGTGTGAGCACACACCGGTTGATAACCCGGTGCCGCTTGCAGGAAGAGCAAAATCATTGCGACTCCAACGGGGTATTCGTCCCTGGATGGCAAGTCTGATTGCCATTGGCGGGATCATAGGCTCCGTATACTACCTGGGTTCAGGCTACCTTATTGCTGAAATGGGTCCCAGTGTCATTCTATTGTATGCTATTGGTGGCCTGGTTATCTGGACAGTGATGCAGTCATTTGCTGAGCTTCTGGTAAATGTCCCAAGACAGGGGAATTTCATCAGTCATTCGGCAGAATTCATCTCACCGACATGGGCTGTCGGAACCGGATGGAGTTACTGGTTTAACTGGTGTGCCTATATTCCATCTGAAGCTGTCGCAGGGGGAATAATTATGCATGTATTTGCCCCCCAGCTTCCAATCGTTGCCTGGGCAGTTATCTTCCTCACTATGATTACCCTTCTGAATATTATTCATGTAGGAGGATTCGGGTTTGTTGAAAGTACCCTCTCCCTTATAAAAATTATCCACAACGGGGTATTTTGTGTTGTTGCAGCTCTCATCATCCTGGGATTTATTGGAACCGGGGGACCAATAGGTTTTAGTGTGCTCTTCCCACCGAATAGTGATCCCTTTATGGATATATTCCCGGCGGGAGTTTTTATCCTCATTAGTAATCTTGCTCTCATTCTGGTTAACTTTCAGGGTTCTGAGATCGTCGGACTTGCCGCTGCAGAAACTCAAAACCCGGACAGAATCGTACCAAAGGCATGTCGTCAGGTTGTATACCGTATCCTTCGTGTGGATATCATCCCGATTCTCCTGCTTGTCATGATCCTTCCCTACTCGGAAGCAGGATTATCAGACAGTGTATTTTCACTTGCTCTTGCCAAGTACGGATTTACCGAAGTTGCTGGAATTTTATCATTCATTGTTCTGACTGCAGCATTCTCCTGTGCAAATTCAGGATTTTATGGGTCGGTCAGGGCTCTGTATGGCCTTTCATTAGAAGGTATGGCTCCAAAAGTCTTTTCCAGGCTGAACAAGCAATGCACACCCATGTATGCCACACTGTTCACCCTTCTCATGTGCTGGGCAGTCCTGGGTATGTGGTGGTTCTCAAATGGTGAGGGTGAACTGTATCTCTGGCTCTTGTCTGTTTCAGCTTTCACCGGAGCTATCTGCTGGATATCAATCTGTTATTCGCAGGTGGTATTCAGAAAACGGGTATACGAACGGGGATACACGAAGCAGGAGATCAAAGCCCCAGCTCCCTTATCTCCATGGTTCCCATTAATGATAGGTGTTATACTTGAGATATTTGCCCTGCTCATCCTTGCATTCAATGAAGATCTGAGAGGTTCATTATTTCTTTCCGTTCCGGCAGTTACCATCCCCATGCTTATATATTATATCGGGATAAAAACCGGGAAAATCAGTGGTATAAAAATCCGTCATGAAGATGAAAAACCATTTGAAGAACTCTTCCCGGAAAAGCATAACAACTCATAATCTCTATTTTTGTTACACGAATGCAAACAGTGCAAGATGTAACATACGAGGACCATGTTTCGGTAAAGACTGGTCTCCCGCCAGGTATCCCGATTTATATTGGTAAACATGAACCAGAAAATACCACAGTTTCAGTTCTGGTTTATTCTGTAGACGGGGTCCGTGTTTTTCGAGATGTACAATCATCTGATATTTCACAAATACGATCGGGAGATGGTATCTGCTGGGTCCAAATATCCGGGCTTCGGGATATTGAACTGATCAATCAGATATTTACTGATGCAATGGTTCACCCACTGATTGCAGAAGATATCTTCAATACCAAGGGCAGAGCGAAGATAGAGGATTTTGGAGATGGTTTTTTTATTATTCTGGATATTATCCTCCCTGCCGGTAAAGAATTGCAGTCCCGTAAGATAGACATCATCACGAAACAAAATCTGCTCATATCTGTATCAGAAACCGGAGACCCGTTTGATAATATTAAAACACGCATTTTACATCCAAATGGAAAATTCAGAACACATGATGTCGATTACCTGATGTATTCACTCATCGATTCCATTGTTGATACCTACTTTTTCGGTCTTGAAAGAATCGAAGATTTAGCAGAAAAACTCGAGGAGCGGGTTGTACATGATCCAAATCCGGCGATTGTCAGAGACATTCAGTCATTTCGGCATACACTTATAAAATTTAAAAGACAGGTCTGGTCGCTCCGGGATGTGATCATGCATCTGGAGAGATCTGATTCAGATATCATGACAGATTCCACCAGGATATTCATGAGAGATGTCTATGATCATGTGATCAAAATATCTGAAGACCTTGATGTTCACCGTGAAATGGCGGAAGGCATAATGGAAATCTATCTCTCTTCAGTATCGAACCGGACAAATGAGGTAGTGCGGGTTCTTACGGT
Source organism: uncultured Methanospirillum sp. (assembly GCA_964515765.1). GTDB lineage: Archaea > Halobacteriota > Methanomicrobia > Methanomicrobiales > Methanospirillaceae > Methanospirillum. The sequence continues at coordinate 3,096 of CAZEWE010000032.1, forward strand.
AATTGCAGTAATCTTCATACCCCTGACATTTATCACCGGAGTCTATGGAATGAATTTCTCATATCTCCCGGGAATTGATCACCCTGCCGGACATCTGATAATTTTCGGGATAATGATTCTGATAACAACCAGTATGGCCGGATTTTTCAGATGGAAAAAATGGATTTAATTAAAAAACCTGAATCGCATCACGAAGTTTTTTGCTTGATACACCATATGGCCCTTTTACAGTCAGGGAAATGGTATAGGTTCCAGGTTTCCTATAGGTATGAGCAGGATTCTGCTCAATAGAATTACTTTCATCACCAAAGTTCCATGACCAGGATTCTATAGTTCCTGATGAACGGTCCTCGCAGGTTATAGACAGGGGAGCCCGACCACTCTTTTTACTGATACCAAAATCTGCTATTGGCTTTGACGCTTCTGATAAACCTGAATCATTCTTATGTGATTGATTCTGCTCTCCGGTCACCGACTGCACATAATTAGGATACGGATTCATCCGGTCGGCTTTTGTGAGAGTCGGTCCCACAGTTACAATCTGATCTGCCGAACTGACTCCGGATGATCCATACACCGTGAGCTTGACAATATATGAACCAGGTGTAGTATACCGGTGAGAGGGATGCCTCGTTTCTGATACTGCTCCATCACCAAACTCCCACAGATACCGGTTTATACTGCCTGTGGATTCATCGGTACACTGAACAGACAGGGGAGCTATCCCTTCTGAAGGTTTCAGGGTAAAACCTGCTACAAGCGGCTCTGGTTCAGGCGAAACCACAATATATCCTTTTCTGCTGACCTGATTTGTTCCGGAGGGTCCTGAAACAGTCAATGATACGGAATAGATACCTGTTTTATTAAATTCATGAACAGGGTTCCTTTCAGTTGAGTTTTCTCCGTCTCCAAAGTCCCATTTCCATTCGGAGACCTTGCCAAGTGACTGATCAGTGAATCGGATCGTCAATGGTGCATATCCGGTTCTCTTATCTGTTCTGAACCTGGCCTGTGGTGGAGTAAGAGATGTTCCAACAGTTATGAAATCTTCCCGTATTTCTGTCGATGAACCACCCGGACCATGGACTGCTACTCCGACTGAATACGTTCCCGGCTTTGAATAGGTATGAGTTACTGTCTCACCAGTATCACTTGTCAAATCCCCAAAGTCCCAAATCCAATCTGAAATGGTGCCGGTTGAATCACTCGTAAAGGTAACATGCAATGGTGCCGGGCCGGAAACCGGCTCAGCAGAGAATGATGCTATTGGGATAGACACAGATTCTGTCACATTGATGAGATTCGTATTGATAATCTCCTGAGTATTCCCTTCTAACACACGAGTCAGGTGAACAGAATACAGACCTGGTTTTTCATAGATATGAGTCACTTCTGATTCATTCGAGGTCATTCCATCCCCAAATTTCCAGAGATAGGTCCCATTTTCTTTTGCCCATGATGAACTAAATTCTACACTGAGCGGTGCAGGACCTGTCTTTTCTGAAACCATGATCTCCGGAACAACTATTTCAGGTCTTTCTTTCGTGTCAATGACTTTTGTCGGCTCAGGTTTAGTTACATTAATAACGGTTTCTGTTTTATTTACAGGAATCGCGAGTACTTGTTGTATCTCTGGTTCGGTTCCATTGATAATGAGGCTCTGATTTTTCTCTTGTTCCTTTCCATCTTCTTTTTCAGACTCCTGATATGTAATATCAGGAATAACCGGCCCGACCTTAGTCGTATTCAGGATTCCATCCACCGATTCATGAGAAATATTTGTGATTTCAGTCGATTCAGTAATATTTATCTGGACGGGTGATTCATTTCCGGATTTAGAGACCGGTTTCTCATGAATTGGTTCCTTTACCAATACCGGCTTACTGGTGGTATACTGGTTCTCCCCACCCGGACCTTTCACGGTCAGGGACACGTAGTATGTGCCAGTGGTATTGAATGTGTGAACAACATCCTGGGTTTCTGCAGATGTCCCATCACCAAAGTCCCAGATCCATTCCGCAATTTCACCCTGTGACTGATCAGTAAATCTGATAGTATAGGGGGCATTTCCTTCTGTTCCATTGCCAGAGAAGTTTGCTACCGGTGGTGGGACTGGTTTTGTGACATTCACAAATTCATTCTTCGTGATGGTTCGGGATTGTCCTTGTAAATCCTGAATTGTAAGACTTACATTATAAACACCAGGATTTATGTAGGTATGTACTGGTGAGGCTTCACCTGAAGTATTCCCGTCACCAAAACTCCATTGCGAACTCATCTCATTATCAGTTTTTGTCTTTCCAAATAAGACAGTAAGAGGAGCAGTTCCCTGTGCGGGTTCTGCGGTGATAATTAGCTCAGGAGATAGACCAGATCCAAGAACAGATATGAGATCTTTCTTTTCCACTGTATCATTTCCACCAGGTCCACCTGCATTCAGAGTTACGGTGTAGATACCAGGTTTTGAATAGATATGTGAAGGATTCTTCTCATTGGAAGTCAGACCATCCCCGAATGACCAGTTCCAGTTGTCAGTATCTCCTGTTGATTTATCTGTGAATGCAACTGTGAGTGGTGCATCTCCAGAGATAGGCAGAGCAGAGAATGCAGCATGAACTGGTTCAATTGATTTTTCCAGAGTGATCAGGTTCTCCCTCACAAGTTCATCTGTGCCATCCGGACCGGTCACGCTCAGTTTTACATGATATGTTCCGGGCTGGGTATAAACGTGGGTCGGGTTTTGTTCTGTTGATGTAACGCCATCACCAAAATCCCAGGACCATGCAGTAATCGTTCCAGTTGATTCATCATGGAATGATACATCCAGTGGATTATTTCCCTGCACCGGATCGGCAGAGAATTGTGCCTTCAGTACAGGTGGAGCCTCCAGCACCGTGATGACTGAATTTTTACGTTCCTCATCCTTTCCACCTGGTCCTCTGACAGTCAGGGTAATAGGGTACTGACCAGGCATGACATAGGTATGGGTCGGGTTTTTACCTCGTATTACCTTACCATCTCCAAAGTCCCATATCCATTCGGTGATTTCACCTTCAGACTGATCAGTACATACTATTGGAAACGGAGCAGTCCCTTCTGTACTGCTGATGGAGAAATCAGCAACTGGAGCTTTTGGAGGTGAAAGTACCGGGATGACTACAGATTTTACTACTCCTTCTTCTGATCCCGGGTAATACAGGGTAAGGCTAACTGAATAATCCCCCGCATTTTCAAAAATATGTGTTGGTGCTGGTTCTGTTGAGTTCGAACCATCGCCAAAGTCCCAGAGCCGTGTCTCATACTCGCCAGTAGACGTATCGGTAAATTGAACTGAAAGTGGTGCCTCTCCTGATTCAGGAGTAAATACAAAGTCAACCTGGGGTTCTGAAACCGGAGTGGGAGGCTCAGATACTTCCGGTGCATCTACAGCGGGGACAGGAGCTACTGTTTCAATTATTCCATCTGTTACATCAGATGATTCCGGGGGAAGATTCACACTATTTGTTCCCAGAATGATTTCTTCCGGTTCAGGAAGAACAGGCGAAGACACATCAGGTGCCTGAACTTCTGTATCTACAGGTATCGGTGTTGGGACTGATTCAACTGATTCAGTGAGGACGGGAATTTTTTCTTCTATTGGTGAGGGCATAACGGGTTCAGGTACTGATGAAAAAGAAGGAGTGGGAACCGGAGTAGGATTAGGAGTCGGGGTTGGGGTCGGGGGTGGAAGATCAGGATGAACAATGATATAAGAGGGCCTGGTCATTATATCTTCATTGTGTGAACCGGTTACTTTCAGGGATACTTCATATGTTCCTGGAGATTCGTATACATGGACCGGGTTTTCGAGTTCTGAAAATAGCCCGTCACCAAAGGACCATTCTCTCGATGCGATCGTTCCGGTTGTCTGCTCATCAAACCTGACCTGGAGTGGAGTAGTTCCTTCGCATGGTTCAGCTGAAAATGATGACACAACCGGAGTAATTACCTGAACAATCCCGGTTTTTGTTATACTATCCGAACTTCCTTCACCATCGACTTTTAAGGTAATATCATACGTCCCAGGAGTCTGGTAAATGTGTATAGGAGAGGTTGCGGCTGATGTTGTCCCATCTCCGAAGGTCCAGAGCCATGAAGACACCGGGCCTGTTGAAAGATCTGAAAAACTCACTTTCAGAGGTGAGAGGCCGACTTCATCCGCCACCGAAAAATCAGCATGAATGGATGATGCAACAGGTCCTGAAACAGGAATGACGGATTCAGTATTTTCTGGAACTGACTCAGGAGTTTTCAAAATCGACACCTGATCCTGATCTTCAGTCTCTGTGATCTCCCCATTCTGAATCAGGATAGATGATTCATTTTCCAAAGTGCGCTCTGGAACAACCGGCTCTGGTTGTGAGACAGGGTCTGAATCCGGTTCTGAAACGGAAATATATCCTATTCTCGTCTTCTTATCTGATCCAGCGGTTCCTGAAACAGACAATGAGACGGTATAAACTCCGGGTTCAACATATATATGAGCCGGATTTTGTTCAGATGAACTCTCTCCATCACCAAATGACCATTCAAAGTGATCGCGTAAACCGGTTGAGAGATCGGTAAAGGAGACCGTGAAAGGAACCTTTCCTTCTTGTAAATCGGCTGAAAAATCTGCTGTAATTGTTGTATGCGCATTCTGGACACTAATTGGAGGGATATCTCCAGAGGATGTACCGATACACAGGATCAAAGATAACAGAATTATCCCGATTATTCCTGATTTAATACAGAATTTCATATACCCAACCCATCGTGATATAACCATATGGGTTTTTATATATAAAAATTATTATCTTAAAAATGAACGCCGAAGGGGAGATTTGAACTCCCGAGGTGTTGCCACCAGTGGTTTTCGAGACCACCGCCTTCCCGGACTAGACTACCTCGGCACAGCTGCTTTAACATGTTATCACTTCCGTTTGATAATAATATCGTAGAAATAAAAAATGAACCCATACCTCTATTCTTCTATTGAGCCGCGAATTTCTTTCATATAGCAGTCATTTATGCCCGGCAATTCTGCCCGGCAGATCACTATGCTTATTGAAAAATATGTTCCAGAAATATTGGTATCACCGATACCTGTCCGGCCCGGTCGATCACCCCTGCCATCCTGAGGGTCGGACAATACTATTCTGAAAGGTTCATTCACCTATGCATAAAAGAGATAATCTTTTTGTCCATAGTATTACCAATAATTATCAGGCATACCAATACCTGCACAGATGTGGTGATTTCAAATGGGTCTCTTTCGATCGAGTGATGAGAAGCAGAATCTTAGTAAAATATCCTGGTCTGTTCCTTTTCCCCCGGATTTACTTGCACGACTGAGAGGCTTTTCCGCGGTATCTATTTCGAAAGCATCGGGTATGTATCTGGAAGATGTTTTTGAAATACTAAAAGGATCACGTTCCAGAACCTCACCTGAAGTAATTGAAATGCTTGAGAATGTCTTAAAAAAATTGGAAGATGATGATAATCGACTGGAAAAAGAAGCGGCAAAGATTAATTTCATGATCAAAGGATTTGATGTTCTCGAACAAAAGAAAAATAAAAGACAGTTAAACAGACTTCCGGATTCCGGATATTATCTGGAAGAGTAAAAAAAAGATTAATCCATTTCTGGCATTCCGCCTCTGCCAGACTGGGATACCATCATATCATCAACACGAAGCAGCATCTCAACAGCTTCTTCTGAGCTCTGGATTGCCTGCCTCTTGCATCTGATTGGCTCGATTACTCCGTCTTTCTGCATATCAACCAATTTTCCGGTATAGACATTCAGCCCGAAGTTCTTCTTTCCTTCTGCATGTGCCTTCTTTAACTCAACCAGTTTGTCGATTGGATGATATCCGGAGTTTTCTGCAAGAGTGATCGGAATAGCGGTGAATGCATCTGCGTATGCTTCGATGGCAATCTGCTCACGACCACCGACCTTTACGGCATAGTCACGAAGACGAACTGCAAGTTCGCTCTCAACTGCCCCGCCACCAGGTACAAACTGTCCATCTTCCATTGCGTCCATGACCACACGGGTTGCATCGACAACAGCTCGCTCAAGTTCATCGACCAGGTAATAGGTAGAACCACGAAGCAGAATGGTTACCGTCTTTGGATTCTTTGCACCGGAAATGACAACCATCTCAGCGTCATCCAGTTGTTCTGCCTTCTCGGCTGCACCAAGGTCACTCTTTTTCAGATCTTCTGCTTTTGTTACAATGGTTGCGCCAAGTGAACGGGCTGCAAATTTCAGATCAGTTTCCGGGACGTCTTCAATTGCAAGAATTCCTGCCTTTGCAAGGTAGAACTGGGCTGCATCCGCAATACCTTTCTGACAGAGGAGAACATTTGCTCCGGATTTTGCCACAGCATCGGCCATCTCTTTTAATGCACTCCGCTCCTGTTCAGCAAATGCTTCCATCTGCTCAGTGCTTGAGATCTTAATTTTTGATTTGACTTCGGTCTTTTTAATCTCAAGTTCCTTCTGAACAAGTGCAATCTTTGCATTGGTAATGCGTTTTGGCATCTCCTGGTTAACACGGGTTTTGTCGATGACACAGCCCATTATGAGTTCTGCATCATCCATGGTGGCGCCGGTGTGCTTTTTTATCTTGACGTCATCTTCGCTCACCGTAACCTTGTTCCCGTCCTTGGAGGCAACTTTCATTACTGCTTCAACTGAGATTTGACTTATTTTATCCTTGACGTCCTCGATTGATTTCCCAGTAATTGCTGTCTGGACAATCTTCTTCATGACGTCCTTATTGTATGCATCAGTCTTCGATGCCATAGACTGCAGAATTTCGAGAGCTTTCTGCATTCCCATCCGGTATCCACGGCAAATGACGGTTGGATGAATCTTCTTATTGAGCAGGGATTCTGCCTGTTCCATAAGTGAACCAACAAGAATGACCGCGGTTGTAGTCCCGTCTCCAACTTCCTCATCCTGAGTTCTGGAAACTTCAATGACCATCTTTGCTCCCGGGTGCTGAACAGAGATCTCATCAAGAATCGTAATACCGTCGTTGGTGATGGTTACATCACCGGTTCCGTCGATGAGCATCTTGTCCATTCCTCGTGGACCTAAGGTAGACCGAACCGCCTCAGCAAGTGCTTTTGCTGCTGCTATATTGGAGCGCTGGGCTTCAAATCCCTGTGTACGCTCGACATTCTGTTTCAGAATGATTACCGGTTGTTGAGCAAGCATAGAATATCCTCCGTTTCAATACAGGTGGATTTAAAGTTCTATATAAAAGTTGTGAGTTGATATCTCATGATGAAACCGGTTAGTCTATTCGGGAGACCTTAAACAGACTGTAAACCGGAACGCCGTCAATGTCCCGAATGCCGCGCTTATCAAAGAGAACACAACATGCGACAGGAATTGCTCCATGCCGTTTGATATAATCAATTACTTCCTGCAGGGTTTTGCCGGAGGTGATAACATCATCCACTACTACGATTCTCTCTCCGGCATGGATGTCAAAATTCCCGCTCATAGAACCGATCGGCTCATCGCCTCCTGCATGTTTTGCAGGATGATAAATACCAATTCTGACACCCTCTGATACGGCCATCAGGGTTGCGAGAGGAATGCCCGATATGGCAATTCCTACATATACCTGCGGAACCGGTCCCTCGGGATTTTTTAAATGAAGCCGGGAGAGAAGCATCTGGGCACTCTCCTCCAGAAGCTGAGACTCACCAGATACAGCAGTCCAGTCAATATGAACATCTTTCGGAGTGGCCGCTCCTTTCTCCTGAGTCAAAAGCCAGGTCACGGTCTCCATAGAGAGGGACAGTTCATCGGCAATCTGCCCGGGGCTGTGTCCTTCACTTCGCAGGTGACGTGCTTTTTGTATTAATTCATCCAGGGTAGACATCTGAACAGACATTTTCGTCAATCTATTTATTTTTTCGTTTTACCTGCAGGCCACAGATCGGACAGATCAAATCAGCCGGCATGGTGTCGTAATATTTCCCACATCCTGAGCACCGAAGTTTCCATCTCCGCATTTCTGCTTTTTTCTGCATCATAGGATGGACACCGATTTTCAGATGTTGTGCAGTATTCTGGAGAGCAAAATCATCTGTGCATATAATCCCATGATACTCAAAGGCAAGGGCAAGGATATCAGTATCTGTTTGTGATAAGACAGAACCATCTCCGGATTTTTCTGCAGCTTTCTTTACGATGATAAGCGATTCATGACCCGGTTCTGATATTATCAATCCCTGTGAGAGTAAGACTTCAAGTCTGGCTTTCCCTTTCAGATCCTTCAGTTCATCTACCACCCGAGGAACTGTCATTATCTGTCCGGTAACAGGGACGGTGATAAAAAATGCGGAGGTATCCAGGATCAATACCGGAGGTGATTCATCTGTCATCAGGTAAACCTAAAAAAATTAAAGATATTCTGCCAGAACATGTGCTGCAGAATAGGTACTGCAGGCACGTTCAATCGTATCACTACAGGAGATTGAAGCAATACCTGAACTGGTCAGCCGGGTATATGCACCGGATGCAAGAACTCCATGTATTCCAACGGTCTGAATGGATCGGGCCCCTTGATCATATAACATCTTAGCAGCTGTCGCCTGGGTTCCCCCGGTGGAGATGATATCATCAAGAATGACTACATCACGCCCGGATACCGGAACATTCTTTGGTTCCATCCTAACCTGCTCTCCGGAAAGACGGGTTTTCTGCAGATAATCACAATCCCATGTTCCATGAGATGCAACATCCTTAGCCAGATAAAGCGCTCCCTCGTCAGGGCTGAGGATAAGCGGATTTTCAAGTGATAAGGTATCGATATATGCCGCTGCCGGACCAGAGAGAGAAACATCGGTTGCCTCAGTATGGAAATAATTCAAGACTGATTTTTCATGGATGTTTACGGTAAAAATCCGTGATACATCTTTTCCCAGTATCTGGGCAATCGCTCTTGCTGACAGCGGTTCGCCAGGATTAAACTGCTTGTCCTGTCTGGCATAGCCCATATATGGAATTATGAGTGAAATATCGGATTCAGAATATATATCTTTTAAAAGAAGCAGTTCGACCAGATCGTCACTGGTCAGAATACTTCCACATATAATCACTTTTTCTGCGGGCTGCTCTGCACGCACATAGATCTCTCCATCAGGAAATTTCTGCCATCTGGTATCAATTACCGGAATATTCAATGCAGTTGCGAGCCGGCCGGCAAGTACCTGAGACCGTTGCGTACTGACAACCTTCATAATCTCATTAAGATTTGCTGAAAGTACTTAAACAATTGTCCATGAAATTATTACCACGAACGGTTTTGCAGGTGTCGATATTATAATGAATCGGGTGAACGAACCATCGGAGAGAGAAATACAATCAGATACTCCGGATACTACCAAAGTATGGGATGTTCCGGGTATTGAACCAGTGGATACACTGGATGATGAACCAGATGCGCCTGTGGCGGAGACTCAGACATCAGATGCATCTGAAGAGGAAGAAACCCAGATACCAGTAGATGATGGCTCGTCACGGTCGGTTACTGTTCCGGAAAAACTCATTGATCAGGTAATCGGACAGGAACACGCGGTAGAGGTAATCAGAAAAGCAGCAATCCAGCGCAGGCATGTCATGATGATAGGGACACCGGGAACGGGCAAGTCCATGCTGGCAAAGGCGATGGCAGAGCTGTTACCAAAGGAAGAGATGCAGGATATTCTTGCATACCCAAACTCTGACGATCAAAATGAACCTATTATCAGAACTGTGAAATCCGGTCGTGGCAAAGAGATTGTCACTGCTCATAAAGCAGAAGCGAAAAAGAAGATACAGTTCAGAAATACCCTCATTATGATCCTGATGATCGGTATCATCGGATATGCGTTTATCACCTACCAGTGGCTCATGGGTATCATTGCAGCGGCATTCATTTTCATGGCTCTGCGGTATGCCACACCCAGGGAAGAGCAGATGGTCCCCAAACTTCTGGTGACCAATGATAAAACAACAACCGCCCCCTTTGTCGATGCGACCGGATCACATGCAGGAGCACTTCTGGGAGATGTCCGCCATGACCCCTTCCAGTCAGGAGGGCTAGAGACGCCGTCGCATGACCGGGTTGAGGCAGGAGCTATTCATCGGGCACATAAAGGCGTGCTGTTTGTTGATGAGATTAATACTCTTGGTCTTCCCTCTCAGCAGAGTCTTCTGACCGCCATGCAGGAAGGGCAGTTTGCCATCACCGGACAGAGTGAACGTTCCTCAGGGGCCATGGTCAGAACTGAACCGGTTCCCTGCGACTTTGTCATGGTAGCAGCAGGAAACCTTGATGCCATAGAGGGAATGCATCCCGCCCTGAGATCCCGTATCAGGGGGAACGGGTATGAAATCTACATGGAAGACACCATGCCAGATACTCCTGAGAACCGGGAGAAATTTGTCGTGTTCATCGCTCAGGAGATCAAAAATGACGCCATGATCCCTCATTTTGACCGCACTGCAATTGATGAAGTCATACACGAAGCCAAACGTCGTTCCAACCGGAAAGGGTACCTCACTTTGAAACTTCGTGATATGGGCGGCCTTATCAGGGTTGCAGGAGATCTTGCACGTCAGGAAGGTGCAGAACTTACCACCAGGCGCCATATTCTTGAAGCAAAGAAAACAGCCCGTTCCATTGAAGATCAGATATCCGGCCAGATGATTCGGAGAACCCGTGAATATGAACTGGCCGTTATTGAAGGAACTGAGATTGGCCGGGTGAATGGTCTTGCGGTTATGGGAAGTGATGCAGGATCCGTCCTCCCGATTATGGCTGCAATAACTCCGGCACAGGGTGATGGCGGTAACATCATCGCAACAGGTCTTCTGAAAGAAATTGCACAGGAGTCCATCAAGAACGTAGGAGCCATCCTCAAAAGATTTACAGGAAAAGATATCAGAAACATCGATATCCACATCCAGTTCATCGGAACATATCAGGGAGTGGAGGGTGACTCTGCATCAATAACCGTTGCCACTGCGGCTATTAGTGCCCTTGAGTCTATTCCGGTCAGGCAGGACATTGCAATGACCGGTTCGCTCTCTGTCAGAGGAGATGTCCTTCCGGTTGGAGGAGTCACCTACAAGATTGAAGCAGCCGCACGGGCCGGTATCAGGACGGTTCTCATTCCAAAGGCAAATCTTGGAGATGTTCTTATCGAAGATGAATTTTTATCAACCATCGAGATCATTCCGGTTGAGAAGATCGATGAGGTCCTGAAGATTGCCCTGGTTCCTGACAACAAGGAACTGTTCCTTGACAAACTCAAAACAATTGCATGGTCCACAACCCGCTCCATACTGGGAACTGACATTCCTGCACACCGGACGGTAGTCTGATGTCTGCTCCGTACCGATATTACGACGTCCGCAGGGTTACCGGCGAGGTTACCCAGATTGATGTGGATAACGGACGAGTGGAACAGGCAGGTTCCTCCTTTTTTGATAAAGCGGTTATCAGGGTTCTTGGAGATAAAGGATGGGGAATACTCTCAGTTTCAGGTGAAGAAGCTGAATTTGAAAGCCTGCCGGAATCTTTCATTCAGGAAGCATATGCTGCATCACAGGTTACCAATATTGTAATCCCGTTTCGGGAGACACCATCAAGCCTTCATGCAGTACCGGCAATGAAAGAAAACCCGGCAGATGTGAGTCTTGATGAGAAGGTTTCCATCCTGCTTGATATGTACAAGGCAACTGAAGGGCAGGATATAGTCAGTCGTCGGATTAACTATATCGAAAAGGATGAAAAGGTCTTTTTCTCCGATTGTCTTGGTCATTCATACACCTATCACCTGTGCAGATGCGGGTTTTCCGTACTTGCTGTTGCCTCACGTGCAGGGGTTGTGCAGATGGGATATGAGCGGGATCATACCATTTCGGGCCTGAACATCAGGCACCGCCAGGATCTTGCAAGAGAAGCAACTGACCGGGCCCAAAAACTCCTTGATGCAAAACCGGCGAAGGGAGGAGTGATGCGGGCGATTCTGGATCCTGAGCTGGCAGGTGTTTTTGCCCATGAGGCGGTCGGTCATGCATCAGAAGGAGATCTGGTGAAAGAGGGTAGTTCCATTCTGAAAGGAAAGATCAATGAACAGATTGGATCAACGCTTCTTACCATTGTTGATGATCCTTCACTTCCGGAGTTTGGTTTTTGTCCGGTAGATGATGAAGGAACAGAGACAAAAAGAACCGAAATAATCAAAAAAGGAGTTCTATCTGCATATCTCCACTCCAAAGAGACACTTGCATCCGTAGGAGATGGAATTGCAGGACATTGCCGGGGAATGCCGGGTGTTGAGCCGATTGTCAGGATGAGTAATACCTTTATTGAAAACGGTGATTCCACCTATGATGAGATCATCTCCGAATGTAAATCAGGTATCCTTCTCAAAGGTTCCCGGGGGGGTCAGGTAGATCCGGGACGTGGAATGTTCCAGTTTAATGCTGAATACGGGTTTCTGATTGAAAACGGAGAGTGTACCACCATGGTTCGTGACGTGTCCCTGTCCGGAGAAATATTACAGACTCTGCACACCATCTCTCTCATCGGAAATGATCTGGCCCTGCATCCGGGATATTGTGGAAAGGGTGGACAGACAGTTCCGGTCACCGACGGGTCACCACACCTTCTGCTGGATAATGCTGTTGTAGGGGGGTGTGAAATTGATTGAAGATATTCTTCGGGCTGCAAAACATGTCGCTGATGAGGCTGAAGTTTTCTATGCCCAGAGTGAATCAATCGCGGCCGATTTGAAACAGGATAATATCGCCATCGGAGGAAAATCCAAGGGATCAGGAATTATCATCCGTATCATTAAAGATGGAAAGATTGGAGTATCCTGTACAGATAACCCGAAGACCTGGAAGAACTGTCTTGACGCTGCATGTGCCAGTGCCAGATTTTCTGATCCTCTTCCCTGGAAAGGTCTACCGGGAGCCGAAGACATTGATCAGAAACCCCTCGCATTAGACAAACGGGTGAATACCGATCCGGCCCTTGTTACCGATCTCATAAGCAGGCTGAAGACAGGTGCAGAAACCTATGCTGCAGATATCACATCAGGTTCTGCATCGGTCGCAATATCTGAACACACCATTGCGAACAGTAACGGGTTACTCTACAGCACAACCGGAACACAGGTGCATGTTAGTCTCGAGATGATTGCAGGGCAGTCCACCGGCTATGAATCAGATACGTCATGGAATCTTGACGCGATAGATCCTGAAAAAACCGGAAAAGAAGCATCCTTTTTTGCCTCTCAGGGACAGGGGGGAGAAGAGATAGAGACCGGTATTTATGATGTTGTCCTCTCACCAATGGCAATCTCCCAACTCCTTGACGCTGCAGTTATCCCTGCACTTTCAGGAAGGAATGTTCATACCGGACGTTCAGTATTTGTCGGAAAAATCGGAGAGACCATAGCCGGCGATAAAATCTCTCTTATTGACGACCCGATGGATGTACGCGGTGTTGCAAACTGTGCATGGGATGGAGAAGGAATGCCCGTTCGCAAAAATTCATTTATTGAGAATGGCGTCCTTCGATCTTTTGCCTATGATTTAAGAACTGCATATCGATATGGAGAGAACCCGACTGCGAGTGCGGTTCGGACCGGCCAGTCAGGAGCTCCGGCGATAGGAAACCATAATCTCATCCTCAAAGGACCGGAGTCAGATATCCTATCTGAAAAAGCAATATACGTCCATGACCTAATCGGTGCACATACGGCTAATCCCATGTCAGGGGATTTCTCAGTAGAACTCTCCTCACCGTTCTTTGCATATGATGGCGGGTTACATGAGCCTATCAGAACCGGGATGATATCAGGCAACATCTTTGATATTCTTCACAAAATTCAGGGATGCAGCACAGATACACGAACGCTTGGTTCAACCATAGTGCCTTCAGTCCGGTTATCCAATATTACCGTCATCGGGAGAGGATAAATGACCGCCGAGGCTCTCATGGCAGATCCAAACCGGCTCATCAAAATAATTGCATCCTTATCAAGTACCCGAGAAGTACTCTCACCTAAGGTTTCAGAAGCCGATGCATTGGAGATCCGGCTGGATTTAATTACCGAGCCGATCGAAGAAGCCTTAAACAAACTTCGAACCTCTTTTCATGGCCCCATAATTCTTACAGTCCGGAGTAGTGATGAAGGAGGTGCTTATGCAGGAGGGACGGTCGGACTATGGAAAAAAATAGAGCCATATCTTGGACTAGGTGATTTGGTTGATCTTGAAATCAGGTTTAAAGAACATGCTCCACAAGTGAAAGAGCATAAAAAAACAATTATCGCTTCCTGTCATCAGAACCGGATGCCAGATGATGATGAAATGCAGGCCCTTATTGAGGAACTCCATTCATTTGGTGACATTGTAAAAATTGCTGTGCAGCCTCAGTCAAAAGAAGATGTGATAAGACTTCTGAAGATTACCGCTACATGTCCCTATCCCATCATTATGAGTGTGACCGGGACAATGTACCGCTATGCCAGGCCCCTGCTCTGTCTGTTTGGTTCTTTGTACACCTATTGTTATATTCATAGTGAGACATCACCCGGACAGTATAGTCTTCGTGAGATGCAACTCCTTGCCCATCTGCTCAGTCCTGGATTTGTCGATCCCTGGTTTGAAGGAAGACCGGTCAGGTCAGGAGATGCATCTGACTATTATGAACGAGCTGAACAGTACCGGAAACATCTCGAAATTTGATACATTCTCATTTTCATGAGGACCACACACCGGATCCTGCTTCGAATCTGGCATGACCCCGAGTGTGATTTCTCAAAGGTGGTCATTGGATATCTGAACCGGGGAGCCATTGGTAATAATTCAACGATTCATGGATCGGAAATTACCAGACTTGAAAACCGGTATATTGTCCTGAACCGGGACTCAGGATTTGATGAGGAAGTATACATTCCATATCATAGAATCCTGTGGATAACCTATGATGAACAGATGATCTGGTCTCGCATTGATGGATAAATTTCATAAAGAGCTGGAGTTGGAAAAACATATCACAAGTATTTTCTGCAAGTCATCTGCAATCAGATTCTTCCTCAAACCTGATAAGCCCGTACACAAATATAGTACATATACGGGATGCGATAGGGATCTGAAATGCAAATAACTTCTTTCCTGTTAATCCTGGTTTGTGCAGGTGTTATTCTCGTACCCCATACCTGTGCATATCCGGATGAGAACATGGAAAAAACTCTTCCATCTGACCTCATTCAATTAAAAGAACTTCAGGATGAAGTTACAATTGGTGACAGAATATCACTGTCAGGTCAGGTTGATCGATCATTATTCGGAACACAGCCATCTGATGTTATCATTCTTATAACTGCGCCCTCTGGTTCTCATGCGGACACATTTATGCTAGCAAAACCAGCATCAAATGGGACATTCAGATATAACCAGGTAGCGGATGTAGGTGGGGACTGGGGATTTGAAGCATTGTATACTGGAATATACAGCGAAAAAGTATCTGTTCTTGCAGTGCCGGGTAATGAGCCAAAAAAGACAGCAATGACATTAAGCGGCTGGCCTACATTCCCGAAAACCGGAGACTATGTCTCATTTAAAGGGAGGCTAACCGATAGTGAAGGGAAAGGCATTCCACAAAAAGATATTCTATATCGGCTTGCATCAAGCCCGGTTGGATGTCTTGGCGGATGTGCATTTGGCGGGATGCTTGAATGGAGAGAAGCAGGTTCTGTTTCCACAGATATCAACGGTGAATACTCATTTAGTCTTCCGGTTGTTGAGAGCGGTTCAGTACAGATTGAAGCGGTATTTTCCGGAGATGACGGATACAGCGCTACATCATCCAGAGTACTGAAGATAACAGTATACGAATAAAAAATTTATTTTTTATATTGCTCAGGATTCTTGTCAAAAGTCTCCTTACACCCTTTATTGCAGAAATAATAGGTCTTTCCTTCATAGTCAGATGTAAATTGTGCAGTTTTTGGATCCACTGACATCCCACAGATAGGATCGATTTCCAGATTATCTTTGGACATAGCAGGTTTCATTTCATATGCAAGAGCCGGTGGTGTGTATCGTTTTAACATGAGTGACAGGCTGATGACGGTAACCGATGAGAACGCCATGGCAAGGGCTCCATATTCAGGTCTGAACATAATTGTGGGATAGAGAATTCCGGCTGCGAGCGGTATGAGCACAATATTATATGCAAAAGCCCAGAATAAATTCAATCTGATTCTTCCCATTACTTTTTTTGCCAACTGAAGAGCTGCCGGTATATGGATGAGGGAATCTCTGACCAGAACAACATCTGCACTTTCAATTGCTACATCAGTCCCGGAACCGATTGCAATACCAGTGTCAGCCCGGGCCAGAGCAGGAGCATCATTTATTCCATCTCCAATAAAGGCCACAACATTCCCATCACTTTGGACCTTCGCTACCTGATCTTCCTTTCCTTCAGGGAGAACACGGGCATACACATCTGCAATTCCAACCATCGAAGCAACAGCATCTGCGGTTATCTGATTGTCACCGGTAACCATACCTGACCTGATACCCATATCTTTCAGAAGCCGGACAGACTGCTCTGCTTCTGGCTTTACCTGATCCGCAATAGAGATAACACCCAGTATCAGATCATCCCGTGAGATAAGAATTGTGGTTTTTCCTTCTTTTTCTCGCAGAGAAATCAAAGCGTCTTGTTCAGGCAATAATGACAGGTCCCCGGTCATAATAAAATCACGGGTACCAAGTCGGACCATTCCTCCGGATATGACACCTGAAAGACCACTTCCTGATATTGTCTGAAATGAGGAGACTTCTGCCGGTTCTATCCCTTCTTTTTGTGCTTTTTCAAGGATAGCAGAACTTATGGGATGGTCAGAGAGGAATTCAAGGGATGCAGCCATGGACAAGAGGAGCCCGGGATTGCCGGTGAAGGAATCCACATCGGTAACAACAGGTTTTCCCCTGGTGATAGTCCCCGTCTTATCAAAAAGAGCCACGGTAATTTTATCCGCAATCTCCAAAACCGAACCATTCCGGATAAGAATACCAAGTTCAGCCCCCCGCCCTATCCCAACGGTTACCGCTGTCGGTGTCGCGAGTCCAAGAGCACACGGACATGCCACAACCAGTACCGCAATCAGGGTCTGTAAGGAGAAGCGAAGATCCATTCCTCTTATCCCATACCAATAGAGAAATGCGAGAACCGCAATGAGAAGAACAACCGGGATAAACCAGGCAACAGCATAATCGGCTAATCTCTGGACAGGAGGGCGGGACCCCTGGGCCTCCTCAACCAGTCTGATAATCCGGGCAAGCATCGTGTCAGA